>CBIHPB010000005.1:0-27855 GCA_966211485.1 uncultured Bdellovibrio sp. | reverse complement strand
CAGTTACAGCCGATGCCAGCGGTAATGTGAACGCTGCGGCCTTCTTGTATACTTCGGATCGACGCTTGAAAGAAAATTTCCAGGATATCAAAGGCCTGGAGACAATCTTGGCCTTACATGGTGTGTCCTTCACTTGGAAGAGCAACGGTCAGCCTGAAATCGGTTTGATCGCCCAAGAGGTCGAAAAAGTTTTACCTGAACTGGTGATTACAAATCCTAAGACAGGTCTGAAAGCCGTGAAGTACGGAAACTTAGTAGCGCCTTTGATCGAATCGGTCAAAGAACTGTATGGTATTTGCCAGGCAAACCAAGAGAAGATCATCAAACTTGAAGAGAAAGTCGATCAATTGGCAGCTGAAAATGCGGAATTGCGAAATGAAATCCGCGAAATCAAGAATCTGTTGAAACAACGTGTGAGTGAACAGCGATGATGCGCGCACTGGTATTGACCAGCTTGATTTTAGGATTTATCGAGATTTGTCACGCGGCGAATTCCTACAACCTTGCCAATGGCGCAAATCAAAATATCACCGAGTGGTCGGTCTGCAGGAAAGTCACCAATAACCACGCATCTGGTAGTGCGATTTTCATCCCGACCAAAACTTCAACCGAATGGTCGAATTTTTATACCAATCCTCCGGCAGGAGTGAGCATCGCTGCTTGTTGCACGATGTCCACTCAGACTTACACGACCGTTGGAGATCAAACTCCTGTCACAATTGCGGCCGGCTGCACTTCAGTGACCGTTCATGCTTGGGGCGGTGGTGGCGGCGGTGGAACATGGGTCTCAGGTAGCTCATCTGCAGGCGCTGGTGGACCTGGCGGTTATGCGACTCAATCCATATCCGTGACAACCGGCAACTCGATCGCCATCTCAGTTGGTGGTGGGGGCGGTGGCGGCACAACGGCCGGCGGAGGAGCGGCCGGCGGCAGTGGAACCTCTGGAGCAGCAGGTGGAGCAGGTGCCGCCACGAATGCGACCGCTGGAACGATTGGTAATGGATCACTGACAGGAACAAATGGGGGCACGACAACAGGCACTTCAAGCAACGGAGGAAACGGAAAATCCGGTGGTGGTGGTGGTGGCGGCGTCGTCCTTGGTGGTGGCGGTGGCGGTGGCGGTGCATCCGTTATTACAAAAACCGGAGGCTCAACAGTCACAGTTATCGCCGGTGGCGGTGGTGGTGCCGGTGCTCGAAATGACAATGGTGGTACGACCGGACACGGGGGGCCTGGATGCAGCGCCAGTGCAGGAGGCTCGCCCGGTAACAAAAATGCGGGTGGTGGCGGCGGAGCTGGCGCGTGCCAACAGTCCGGTGGCAGCACAGGTTTTGGAACGATTGGTGCTGTGACGGCTCCAACGGCTGTTATCGGCGGTACAACTTATCCAACAGGAAATGAAGCGAAGGGCGGAACAGCCGGAGCTTCAGGATCTGCAAACGGTGGCGCCGGCCAAACAGGTCTCGTGATTCTGATTTTCAACTAAAATTTATTTCTCGGGATCTTGCAGACCGAAAATCACACTTAAGCTCAAATAGTGGCCCGTGTATTTGATATGATTATCGTTGCCCGTTCGATCTGCTGATTTATATCCAGCTTCGTCGACTTGGTAAGTGTATCCGCCCATCAAAGTCGCCATGCGATTCCATTTGTATGTTAGATAGGCCGAGCCAAAGTATGAGAAGAATTTGTTCTGCTCGAGATCGTTCGGCGTTTTCGTTCCCTTCAATCCGTAGAAAACACCGGCATATGCTTGGTATCCCCAAGTGTCGTTGAAAGCATCCATATAAGTCGTCAGGAAATTCGCACCCAATGTCCCCAATTTGGCCACTTCAACTTCGCCATTCACACCAGTCACTTGAACTTCCGGTGTTTCCTTCAGTGAAGGTCCGCCCCAGAAACGAAGGCGTTTGGACTCATCCAAACTTTTTCGAATTCCAAACAGGGCCGAGTACTGACCGAAGATCACAGCTTTGCCGCCAACTTTCATTCCGGACATCCGTCCTAACAACAACCCGCCATAACTTGTCTTTCGATGCCAGTAACCCAACGCCAGTTCACCCGTTGAAGCCAAATATTTCTGCTGCACGCGATTGGCGTTGTCGAAATTTTCTGCCACGTAAGAAACATTCGACATAATCACGCCACTCCAGGCATACAGCTGCGATGGCTCTTCCGACTGGCCCAAATTTAGTTTGATGTATTCGCCGATTTCAAACTGCTCGGCGATATCTTTGTTTTTTTCTTCCGTCATGTTCGCTGGCTCGCGCTTTCCTTCCCGTGGAAGCAAGGCTTTGACGTACCAGCGATAGTGTTGTTTGTGAGCAAGATTGACGTCGAGTTCGGTCTTCTCTGTCATTTCATTTACAACGACCGTTCCATTTTCATCGAAGACAAAAACTTGATACTTGGATGCCCACTTGGACTTGGTCCATTCCAGGTGGATCGGATTGGAAATATCATCTGTTGGATCCAGAACAAATCCATGCTCGGGAGAAATCGGTGGAGGATTTGGAATTGGAATCTGAATTGGCAAAGGCCGGCCCCAAGCACTGACAGTTGCATTGTCATAGAGTGTTCGCACACGAAGTTCGAACTGGCCTGGACTTAGGCGAGCATTAAAGTCCGGCTCACGCGATTCATACACCGTTGGTTCAGACGATTCGTCGTCAGAAATCATTCGGACCAATTCGAACTGATACTTAATCGCTCGTGGATTTTCACTCAGCTTCATTTGTACTTTCGTCAACTCGCTGTCTGGTTTGGATATTCGAAATTGAACAAGCTTTTCAAACAGGGGATTTTCTGGTTCGTCGACACTTGTCAGTGGCGCGACAGACCAGAAGAAACCGCGATCCACATCCAGTTCGACCGAGATCCAGCTTTGCTTGTTGATCACGTGTTTCATCAACTTGCGATCGCCATTGTACAACTTGAATCGATAAGCCTTCGCTCCTTTGACCTGTGGCCATTCGAATGTCAGCTTTTCTTTAATCTCACCTTTTGCCTGCACTTCGGATTGATCCGCAGGATTCACCGCGGTCAGGGTTTTCATCGGAATCAAAAGTCGTTTCCATGCCAGCCAATGGCCGCGGCGTTTTTTCCCGTCCAACGATCGTGTGCGAAGCTCGTATTGGCCAGGCGACATGCGAATTCGGATTTTTTCCCGGGTCGTGCGAATGGTGTAGGGATCCACCCAGCTTTGGTTCAGTGGACGGATCTGAACTTCGTAATTTTCTGCGTCCTCAACTTTTTTCAATTTCAAGAACAGAACGCGTGCCGGAAGATCTTTTCCGGAATCGATTTTTTCGATCGGAATCGACGTTTCGATTTCCGATTTCTCCGCCGGTTGGACGACAAGTGGTTTGGAATTTTCAGAATTGGCAAAGCTCCGCATTGCTAGCAATGACATTGCAAGCCCGATGATCAGACTTTGAATGCAGAAATACTTTGTCAGTCTCAAAATTCGGTTAGTCCTCCACTTTGATCTCCTGCACTTCGGGTGCAACAACCGAGGCCATTGGTTTCACATAAAGTTTTTTCGCCAGACCAAGAGGACCCAGCTCATCTTTTCCGTTAACCGTTTGAAGTTTCAGGATGTAGTGAGCATCGAATTTCCCTCTGGGAAGCGGGATGTCCTTGAGATAAAGTAACGTTTTCGATGTTTTATACTCTTTCACCTTTTCGCCCGCTTCGGTCAGAACAGCGACCTGATAGCGTTTGGCACCGATGACTTCTTTCCAGCGAACCATCACTTCACCTTCAAAGTTGGTCACCAACTCTTCCGGTAGATTGGATTGATATTCAGGCGGATCTAGAATCTTATCGCTGTAAAGACACGGACAAGGAACAGCTGATTGAGCATCACCGACTTGCGGGGTGGGACACTTTTTTTCTTCACCGGTGATTGTCGGCGTTTCAATTTTTTCGGTTGATTGTGTAATTGGTTCGGTTGAAGTTGATTCAACATTTGGCGTTTCTGGTTGTGCGACCGGCTGTGGTTGAACCACAGATTCCGGCGCGGATTTTGGCAAAAGATATTGCACACCAAAACCCAACACAAATCCCAATAACACGAGAAAAACCGGGTGTTTGAGCATGAAGCCCCCTCGGTCTTAATTTAACAAAATTTGTCTTAAGTAAGGGTTAGGGAATCTAAATTTGGCCCTATGTCGAAGACCAGTTATTTGCCTGGATTTATTTGGATTTTTCCACGACACCGATGATGTCTTGCAAAGCAACGACACCAAAAACTCCACTGTCTTTTTCACCTGGCGGAAAAGATGAAAACAGAATCACATCACTTGGACCTAAGGCACCTTTGCGTTGTGTGGCCGCTAGACTCAATGGTGGAGGCAGATCTCCGCCGAAAACATATTTCTGCTTCGTGACCGAGACGATGGGTTGATTATTCACATTGAGTACCCAGCCCTTCAGCTGATTATCCTTCTCGACAGTGAAATGATCACCGGACTTTCCGACGACTCTTCGAACAACAGGAGGATCAAACTCGGAAAACCGGTACAGGACCAGGTCTCCAGCTTGGATACTCTGACAAGCAAACGCATTCAACGTCACATCGACTGTCTGGCCCTGCTCGATCAATCCACGCATGTAAGGATCCTCGACTTTGAACTGAATGCGAGGACCCGGGCATTTGCTTTGATCAAAATTATATATCGAAAGGCGATCCCTCGGAGCAGAAGGTTGTTCTTGCTTGCGATTCAGGATCAGGACCAAAGCCAGCACAGCTATAGCGGCCAGCCCGATCCAAACGAGGGAACTTTTTTTCACTGATAGACCTGTTATTCTTCGCAGTAATTGAAGCGATCAAAGTATCGATTGCAGATTGAATTCGTGAATTCACATTCCTGGCCGTAAGCGTGATCCGATCCGGTCGGGCAGAATTTTGCTTCGCCACGAACAACCGTCGCCTTGAAGTCACCTTCACTAACTACCTGGTCCTGCTTGGTCAGTGAAAAACGAATCATGTTTTCGCCGGTTTTCAAAAGCGGCTTTTGAGTCAAAGTGTTGATGCCCAGATTGAAAGTCGATTTCGACTGCCCGATCGAGCCATCATATTTCGCGTCTTTTGATTTCTGAGAGCCGTCAGCGCGGGTCGAGTTCAAAGTGACTTTGTCGGCATCTGTAACCGGTCCGACAAAATAATCCGTCAAACCCGGAGTCCAAAGGTCCGCATCGCAGCGTACAAGTTTCGTTTGTCCGCCTGTGCAGGTGAGATAGACATTTCCCGAGATACGATGAACTTCGAAATCATTGCCTTGTTTAAATCCGGCAGCCAGTGACTCTTGAGTGAGAACAACTGTAACTGCGAAAACGGCTGCTGTGAGCATAATTTTGGTGATTCGTTTCATGAAGGCCTCCATTCCTAGGTCTAGGCCTTCACGATAGGACGATTCAAATGTCCGAGCAAGACTCTATTTGGTGGTCGTAGCTTCTGGCGACGCAGTGGCCTGCGTTTGTTGACCAATGCCTTTCATCAAACGCCATGCCTTCACATAGTTAAAGGCCTGATAAATTTGATAGTCATTTGCCAAAAGTTTTTCGCGTGGGCTCAGGTTTTGGTCCTTCTTACTTCCCGCGTCCTTCCACCAAGCGTCAAGTGCACCTTTGTCTTTTTTGTCCAACTTATCCAGGGCTTTTTCTTTTTCACTTAACAAGTGACCTTGAATGTCTTTCTCGCGGGTGCCACGAGTCTTAATGATCGCTTTACCAAATGCATCTGTGTCCACATCTTCGACTTCGATATCAGGCACGATTCCTTCGGACTGGATGGATTTCCCGCTTGGCGTGTAGTACCGGGCAACCGTCAGTTTCAATCCCGAACCGTCTCCCAGTTTCACGACCGACTGTACGGAACCTTTACCGAATGACTTTTCGCCCATGATGATGGCTCGTTTATTATCTTGCAAAGCACCCGCCACAATCTCACTGGCGCTGGCCGAGTACTCGTTCATCAAAACGATTAGTGGGAATCCCGTGTACATCGCGTGCTTCGACGCCGAGATCACTTCTTCTTTTTCCTTTTCACGACCGATCGTGCTGACAATCTTTCCTTCTGGAATAAACAGATCGCTGACTTTCACCGCTTGATCCAAAAGACCGCCTGGATTTCGGCGCAGATCCAAGATCAGACCTTTTACGCCAGTGTACTTCTTGCTGTGCTCGCCCAGGATTTTTTCGAGATCTTTTCCGGTGTTTTCGATAAAGCTTGTGATCTTCACGTAGGCATAGCCGTCATTCATATCCGTGTATTTCACCGAGCGAATTTTCACGCTGCCACGAGTGATCGAAATGTCTTTCGGCTTTTCTTCGTTTTCACGCACAATCGTCAGAACAGTTTTGGAACCTTTTTTCCCGCGCATCAACTGAGAAGCCTCGACCAGGCTGAGGCCTTTGGTGCTGGTACCATCAACGGCGATAACCTTATCGCCCGCTTTGATGCCGGCTTCCCATGCCGGAGTGTCCTCGATTGGAGAGATAATTGTCAGAATGCCGTTTTGTACGCTGATCTCGATTCCCAGTCCGCCGAATTCGCCACTGGTTTCAGATTCGAAATCCTTGAAAAGTTCTGGTGACATAAAGTTCGTGTGCGGATCCAGCTCTTTCAGCATTCCTTTGATCGCGCCATACACCAGTTTTTTGGTGTCGACCGGTTCGACGTAATACTGCTGAACCAAATTCAGAACTTTGCTGAAAATTTGCAGCTCGGAATATCTTTCAGCCGCGACCGCCGTTGTGGCGCGAATGTCGAACGTGCTGATGGCCCAACCACCCATGGCGATCATTCCGGTCAGAAGAATCGCTTGTCGAACTGTTTTATTGGCCTTGAGTTTCATAAGGTGTTCCCTTTCACCCATTGCTGGGGATCCGATGGTTCAGAAAAATGTCGTATTTCAAAATAAAGTCCATCGCCGAATCCACTGCCGGCGTTTCCGGAAGAAGCCACAGTCTGCATCTGCTGCACGGGATCTCCCTCTTTCACTTTCAATTCTTTGGCGTGCGAATAAACGGTGTAGTAATGATCGCCGTGATCAATCACCACAGTTTGACCAAATCCAGGAACCGTTCCGGCGTAAGCGACCTTGCCTTGGAAGACGGCTTTGACCGCTGTGCCTGTCGGTGCGGAGTAGAAATTTCCTTTGTGACCGAAGACAACATTATGAGCTTCATCCCGAATAAGGCCGAATCCTTGAGTCAGGCGACCTTGAATCGGATTTGGCAGCTTTGTCTTTTGTTCGAAGAACGAGGGCTGAAACAGAAGGTCCAAAACTCCGGATTCATCCTGACCCGTGATGTTTTGAGACTTTTTTCGAATCTCGCCAAGCTTGAGCATGGCGAATTTTTGAGAGGACTTAATGCCTTTTAGAATTTTGTTCTTGGCATCGTTCTCTTCGGTCAGGCGCTGTTCTTTGGCCAGGATTTTTCCTTCGACTTTTTTGAGATGCGCCCAACGCTGATTGAGTTTGGCTTTGCGAGATTCCAGTTCTTGTTTGGAATCGGCGTAATCGCGGATCAAAGTCACATCTTTTTGAGCGACAATTCCCAAGATCTTCAGATTGCGTTCCAGTTCGGCGCTGCTGGTGCTGGAAAAGAGAACTCGGGCGACGCCGGGCCCACCCAATTTGTAAATCGCGGCCAAACGTTGACGCAAAAATCCACGTTGAACTTTGGTTTTCTGCTCAAGAGCCGTGATTTTCTGAGCGAGATCTTTCACGTTGGCGTCCAAAGCCATCTTTTCTTGTTCCAGTTCCGCTTTTTCGCCAACGATCTTTTTCATCTTGTGACCGATATCAAACAGGGCACCTAAAACTTTGCGCTGTTTGACTTCGTCTTTCACCAAAGACAGTTTTGTCTTTTCGAATTCGTCGACCAATTGCTGGGCCTTTTCAGCGGCACCTGCCACTGAAATCCAAGAACCTAAAATAAGTGCCCAAGCGATCTGACTAGTTTTCAACTCGGTCCCGTCGGCTGGCAGCCCAGCCATCGTTGATACTTCTTAAACAGAAAGTTGTCGCAATCCATCCCAGGGCTATTGATCCCACAACTAAGATTCCAATCGTGCTGGGCTTTAAAAATTGAATGTGCTGAGACAATTGCAGAAATGAAATCTGCGACTGCAGAGAGTTTTGCGTGGCCAAAAAGAATCCAAAGGCCGTCGCCAATCCGCTGACACAGCTGAAAGCACACAAAGCCAATCCTTCGATCAAAAATGGGCGACGAATGTAGCTGGCTGTAGCGCCGATCAATTCAAGAACTTCGATCTCTTCCCGGCGTTGGTGGATCGAACTGCGGATGCAGTTTGAAATCACAAAAATCGCGCAACCAATGATCACAAAAGCGAAAACAAATCCGGACCAGTTGATGGCGCTGGCGATCTGAGCGTAATTTTTGACCCAGTCTTGTCCGTAGGAGACGTCTTCAACACCCGGTTGCAGTTTCAATCGGGTTGCGATCTCTTGCATCGCACCTAACTGATTTTCTGGGGTTACTTTTGAACTCAGCGAAAATTGAAAGCTCGAAGGAATGGCCTTTTGCAATTCAGAATCATTCAAAAGATCCGGGGCGTAGCTGGCCATTTGTTCGCGGAATTGTTTCAGCGCTGATTCGCTAGAGACGAATTCGACTTTATCCAACTGATCGTTGCTTTTCAAAGTCGTTGCGATTTCATCCGTGGTCTCTGGCGTAGCGGACTCTGCCATATAAACCGTCATCTGCAGGGATTCTCCCCACAATGTCAGAACTCGCTGAAGATTTTCGCGCAAAAGTAAAACGCCGCTGATTACGGAAAAGCTGGCGGATAGAATCAAGATGGTCGTAAATCGCAGGGCCGATTTCTTCATTTCAGATCCCCACTCAGATGGCCGGCTTTGATTTCAAGTGTGCGCTTTTTTCGTCTTTGCACCAAAGCGTGATCGTGGCTGGCGACAAACACGGTTGTGCCCTGGGCGCAGACTCGCTCAAGCAAATCCATGATCTCTTCGCTTAAATCCGGATCTAGATTTCCAGTCGGCTCGTCCGCAATCAAAACGCCTGGTTGGTGAACCAAAGCACGCGCGATGGCGGTTCGCTGTTGTTCTCCACCCGAGATAAATTCGGGGAACTGATCGGCTTTGGCTGAAAGACCGACTTGCTCGAGAATGTCCGAGACACGTTTTTGAACTTGTTGCGGACGATCGCCGCGGACTCGCAGTGGCATCGCGACATTTTCGAAAATCGTGCGGTCTTTCAGAAGTTTGAAATCTTGAAACACAACGCCGATTCGTCGACGGAAGAAGGCGACCTCTTTTTCCGAAATTTTGGTGAGATCAAAGCCTGCAACTTTGATATTTCCCGAAGTGATTAGGTCAAATGCTGACATCATTTTGAACAGTGTTGTTTTGCCGGCGCCACTGGGGCCCGTGAGAAAAACAAACTCGCCTTTATCGATTCGAAGATCGATATTTTTCAGAGCGTGAACGGGACCTGGATAAGTTTTGTAAACGTGGGAGAATTCAATCATCTCCCCATTTTATGACTGTGGATTTTGCTTGTCGCAGTCTGCAGGGTCGAGGTCTGACTTAAGATTGGTCTAGTTTTGAATCGAAATCCGTCAATCGACAGACAGGTTACTTAATTTGCCCGCTCAGAAGCTGATCCATGACCAAATTGTGCTGGGTTTTCAGCGCCATTTGCAGGGCATCATGGGTCCGGACTGAGCCATTTTTCAGTGCATCTTGATGACTTGTTTTGATGGTCTTGATCACAGCGCCGTTGCGAAAAATCCGGCTGACCAGAAAAGGATTTTGCTGACCCCAATCCTCGGTCTGAACATGGTAGGCGGTGCCTTTGACTTGAATGTCGGAATTATATCCCTTTTGCATCGGTGATTTTTTACCACCGATGCGGGGAGAGATCAAATTCTAGATTGGAAAATCTGAACTCTGAATTTCTATTTTGCACCTTCGGAAGAACTTGATGTGTCAGGAACGGTAGAATCTCTGCAAGTTTGTTCTTCCAGCCCAGAGGCAGCCAAGTACTTTGATACTTCAGCCTGAGCCTCTTCCAAAGACTTATTACCAACTGGTTCTTCACCTTCATACCGATTCAATTTGTTGCTGGCCTGAGTAACAGACTGCTGCGCATCCATCAGGAAGCTCTGAGTCTTCTGAGCGATCTCGTTGGATCGATTGATCATATTTTGCATTGAAAGATAGCTTTGCTGCTGCTTTCCCAAAAAGCTTTGGTCTTTCTTCTGTTTCTGGTTTGCTTCAGATTCCTGCGACTGCGCGTACATCTGATCCAGCTCCGAAGCCGCTTTTTTCTCAGCATTCAGATCCGCAATCTTATTCTGGATGATCTCATTGAAAGCCTGCAATTTCAGTTCGTAGTCTTTTGCGCGAATCAATCGTCCTGCCAGTGCTTTGTCTTTGCATTCATAATATTCTTTTTTAGGATCGTTCGCTGTCGCCGCCGCCTGACTATGTGCCAACACGCCTGGTGTGCGTGTCTTATAATAGTCCGTCAATGCTTTCTTACAGGCACGGATCTCTTGTTTGTAAATACTCACCTCTAAACTACGTTGAGAAGTTAGCATTTCCGCGTTCTTTTGTGCCTGAGAAATCTCGGTGTTGATCTGGCGAAGTTTGGACTCAAATTCACGTTTTTTTGCCGCATAAGCAGATTGCTTATTCAAAGCCTGCTCTGCAGCTTCCGCATCTGATTTGTCTTTTGCTTCCTGTGCTTCCGCAAATTCTTTTTGTGCTCGCTCCAGTTTTTCCTGATCCGATGCTTTGTCCTTATCGATTTTGTCATTCAAGTCTTTGTATTCTTTTTTGGCATCTTTCACTCGGTTCTGGAGTTTTTCGACCAGAGATTCATGCTTATCATAGGACAACAAAGAACAGCGTTTTTCACCATCACCATCATCAGCCATAAAGTTTTGGGGATTCATTCCAATCGAAGATAGGTAGCTGGAATCAACACCAGGCATAGAAAATGGAAGTTCCGACGAACTAATTTCACGACAAGATCGCAAGGTATCCGAACATTCGTTTGCCGCTTTTGACCTTTCGGCTGAGCTGGCGTTGCCTTTCACTTTCGTGCCCTTGCAGAAGCTCATGACCGAAGCCAATGTTTTTTTTGACTCCGCTCTTTTATCTAAACAGTCTTTATTAATTCGGTCCTGACGATCTTTATCCTCTTTATCACCTTGTCGTTTCAGCGTTTCCTTCAGGAGCTCAACTTCTTCTTTGCCCCTCGTTCCACCTACAGGAGGAGTCAAGAGTGATTGGGTCAAATTGCTGTTTTGGGCCCACACAACCGAGGTGCCTAGAACCGAGACGACGATCGTCAAAAGAATGGACGGTGTTTTGTTTGTCATTTGCTCCCCCATTTCCCACTGTATATCGGAGCAAAAGTCAGACCTTTCAATGGATTCCGGCCTGTATTTCCCCAAATCCGGTGTCTCATTTTGAGATTTCCCCTCTGAAAACCAAAGTCGGTGAACGGTCGGCGATTTTGCCCGACCTTTAGCTAGGTCCGGAGTACTCTTCACCCCTCTTTCCTCCTATAATCAGAAGGTTCAAAAATTTTGGAAATTCAGAGGGAAATTGAATGGAAAATGAAGCAACCTCGACACCCCCCAAAAAGGGTGGGCGACTGTGGGTGAAGATTCTTGTTGGATTGGGTGTTCTTTTTGTCTTGGGAATTGCAGCGGTTGTTGGGGTTGTGAAATACGTCAAATCTACTCTCCCCCAAATGATCACTTTGGCGGACTATCAACCGCAGTTGGTCACCAAGGTTTTTGACCGTAACGGAAAATCCATCGGTGAATTCTACCGCTCGGATCGCCGTCAGTTGGTAGCTTACAAAGATATTCCAAAAGATCTCGTCAACGCCTTCCTGGCGGCCGAAGATGATTCCTTCTTTCAGCACAGCGGGATCAATTACCTGGCGATCATGCGTGCTCAGCTGGCGAACTTGAAAGCTGGTCACACGGTGCAAGGGGGATCGACAATCACCCAGCAGGTCGCAAAAACCCTGATGCTTTCCAACGAGCGTACGATTCTTCGAAAAATCAAAGACGTGCTTTTAGCTATCGAGATGGAAGAAAACCTTTCGAAAGAAGATATTCTGTATTTGTACCTGAATCAGATCTTCTTCGGTCAGCGCGCCTCGGGCGTTCAAGCCGCAGCGGAAACTTATTTCCACAAAAACGTGAAAGATCTGAAATTGGAAGAGATGGCGATTCTAGCCGGCCTTCCGAAAGCGCCGTCAGCTTATTCGCCAACAAGAAATCCGGTTCGCGCCAAAGAACGTCAGGTCTATGTTTTGAATCGCATGGCTGATGTCGGATTTATCACCAAGGATCAAGCAGCGAAAGCCATCGCAGCCCCGGTGAAAGTTTACATCGAAGAAAATTACCAAGAGACCGCACCTTTCTTCCTGGAAACCGTTCGTCAGCTTTTGTTTGCCGAGCTGGGCGAGGAAATGGTTTTGGATCGCGGTCTTCGCGTTTACACCAGTCTTGATCTCACCAAACAGAACGCAGCCCAAGAATCTTTGATCCAAGGTTTGAAAGATCTCGACAAGCGCCAAGGTTATCGCGGTCCCCTGAAGAACACGACCGAGCCCAAAGAAGTTGGCGAGTTCTTGCTGAAGTCGCGAAACAAATTGATGGCAAACCTCACCACCGAGCGAATCATCCAACCCGATGGAAAGTTTGCCGAGTACGGCCCCCTGAATCTGCAATACGATGTTCGCAAATCCGGTCTGCCTGAATACTTGAAGGTCGGAACGCTGACAGAGGCCATCGTTTCAAAAGTCGATGACGATCTGGGCTTAGCCTACATCCGAGTCGCCGAGTTGGAAGGCATCATCGACATCGAAACCATGCAGTGGGCGCGTAAGCCTGATTCCAACAAGCGCTACGATCTCGACACCATCAAAAAGCCTTCGCAAGCTCTGAAAATGGGCGATGTAATCCAGGTGAAAGTCATCAGCGACAAATTCGCTTCCAACCGTCTGACGAAATTGTTGGCCCCAGCGAAAAAAGGAGCTCCGCCGAAAGAAGCTCCGGATCTGACGAAATACATCGAGCTTCAGTTGGATCAAGACCCAATCACCGAAGCTTCTTTGATTTCCTTCGATCAACAAAACCAAGACATTCTGGCCATGATCGGCGGAACAAATTTCGAAAAATCCCAATACAACCGCGCCATCCAAGCGGCTCGTCAGACGGGTTCGCTTTTCAAGTCGATCGTTTACGCTTCGGCTTTGGATCGCGGCTACACAGCGGCGACGCCAATCATGGATGCGCCGATCGTTTATGAAGAGGGAAAAGAAGGCGACGAAGGTCAGCAGGAAGATGCGAAAGTCTGGAAGCCAACCAATCACTCAAAAAGTTTTGGCGGCGATATCATCTTCCGAAATGCCTTGGTCAAATCTCTGAACGTTCCGTCGGTCAAAATTGTCGAGGATCTGGGTGTTGACTGGCCGGTTCAGTACTCGAAACGCCTCGGAATTTTCTCTCCGCTGAATTTGGATTTCACTTTGGTGCTGGGATCCAGCTCGGTGACTTTGTACGAGATGACCAAGGTATTCTCGGAATTCGGTCGCATGGGAAAACGCATTCACCCTGTACTGATCCACCGGGTTGAAGATCCAACCGGCAAGCGCCTGATGGATCAGGTCAGCTTGGATGTTCGCTTCAAAAAAGAACTGGACGAAATCGACACCCAGTTTGAAGAAAAACGAAAGGCTTATCTGGAAGGTTTGAAAGAGCCCGCAGCGGGAACTGAACCAGGCGCCGCACCTGAAGTGGTCGACAAGAAAAAGATCGAACCAAATATTTTCTTTGAAGATGCCGAACAGCTGATTCGCCCATCCACGGCCTATTTGATCACCTCGCTTTTGAAAGGTGTAATCGAAGACCGAGGCGGTACAGGTGGACGAGCGAAAGCACTAGGACGCGAAGTCGCCGGAAAAACCGGGACCACCAACGGATATTATGACGCATGGTTCATTGGTTATACGGCACAGATTGCAACTGGCGTGTGGGTTGGCTTCGATCAGGAGAAAACCTTAGGTAAAGGAGAGGTCGGTGGACGCTCGGCTTTACCAATCTGGTTAGAATACATGAAAGCGGCCCATGATGGCCTGCCACAGATGACTTTCCAGGTTCCGAACGGTATAGTTTTCGCCAATATTGATAGCGAAACGGGCGAGCTAGCGAGTAGCAGTTCCAAAGACATTATCCGCCAAGCTTTCCTCGAAGGAACTGAGCCCACTTCGTCTCGCAATAAAAAAGAAGAAGACACCGATTTCTACAAAGAAGATCTCTCGAACTGATCTTGTCCACGTCTGAAACGCTGTCTTCCTCAGAAACGGAAGACAGCGCATGAAAGACATCCATCTCTGGGGCGTTAAGCAAAACAATCTGAAAAACGTTGAAGTGAAAATCCCATTGGGATCCTTCACAGTCGTTTGCGGACCCAGCGGTTCCGGAAAATCGTCTTTGGCTTTTGAAACTTTGTTTGCCGAAGGACAGCGTCGCTTTATCGAAAGCATGTCCAACTATGCCCGCCAATTTCTGAACAAAGCTCCGAAACCTGATATCGAAGGCGTGAACAATATCCCACCAGCGATTTCAATCGAACAAAAAAATTCCGTGAAAAGTTCACGCTCGACCGTCGGCACGACAACCGAGCTTGTGGATTACATGCGTCTGCTGTTTGAAAAAGTGGGCGAATCCTACTGTCCCACCCATCATGTAAAAACCGAAAAGCAAAGTGTGACTGAGGCCGCCGACCGAGTGATCCAGTATTTCTCTGGCACACGCGGATACATTTTGGTGGAAATCGGAGCCGGCAGTCGAATCGCCGAAGGCAAAAAACTTCACTCGCTGCTTTTGCAAGACGGCTATCTGCGTATCTACATGCCTCCGAAGGCGAAGGAAGAGCCGAAAGCCAAAAAAACAGCGACAAAGAAAACAGCCAAGAAGTCTGATGAAGCACCTGTCGAATTTACTGCCGTCACGACCGAGGAAATGGGCGAGGTTATCGAGATCAGCACTCCTCAGATAGTGAAGAAAGGTCTGCCGAAGGACACTTTCTATCTTGTCATCGACCGGATGAGCTTTAGCGCGGACGAGCGCGGTCGTCTCGCCGATTCTTTGACTCAGGCTTATGATGCCTCGATCAAATACAATTCTGGAATTCTCACCCGCCGTTGCAATGTTCTGACGACGGACGGAAAGAAGCTTTCTCTCAGCGAAGAAAATTCCTGTCCGGTCTGTGGTTACACGCCTCCGCCACTGACATCGCGCTTGTTCAGTTTCAACAGTCCGATGGGAGCCTGCGGAACCTGCAAAGGTTTCGGAAATATTTTGGATATCGACGAAAAGAAAGTCGTACCCAATCCAAATCTATCCATCGCCCAAGGCGCCTTGAATCCGTTCACCATGCCAAGTGCAGCCCAAGACAAGAAGCAGCTCTTTGCTTTCTGTAAAAAAGCGAAGATCGATCTGCACACGCCTTGGAAAGACATGTCCGCCGATCAGAAGAAAAAACTGTGGGACGGCACCGATGATTTCTTTGGTGTGCGCGGTTTATTCGAATATTTGGAAGAGCTGAAATACAAAATGCACGTGCGGGTCTTCATCGCTCGCTACCGCTCGCCGTTTTTGTGTCCTGACTGCAAAGGCTCGCGCCTGCGCAAAGAGGCCCTGAATGTTTTCATTCAAGGTCAGAACATCCAAGACTTCTCTGAGATGACGGTTGAAGAGTTATGCAATACATTTAAAAAATTGCAGCTGACACCGATGCAGTTGGAAGTAGCTGACGAAGTTTTCAAACAAATCCGTGCCCGTCTGGAATTCCTGATGCGGGTTGGGGTTCACTACCTGACTTTGGCGCGCGAAACGCGAACTTTGTCGGGCGGAGAATACCAACGTCTGATGTTGGCCAATCAATTGGGCATGGGACTGTCACAAGCCCTGTATGTTTTGGATGAACCAACTGTCGGTCTTCATCCGCGTGATAACGATCGATTGATTTCCATTTTGAAAGATCTCAAAGAACTTGGAAACACTTTGGTCGTCGTCGAGCATGATCACGACGTCATCAAAAACAGCGAAAACATTATCGAGATGGGTCCTGGCAGTGGATATCTCGGTGGAGAAGTCGTTTTTGCTGGTCAAACTGACAAGTTTTATGACTCGGAAAAATCAAACACCGCCTCATTCTTGAAACCGAAAAAGAATTGGGCGCCGATGCGCGCGGTCCGTCCGGTGGATATCAGCACTTTCAAATACAAACTGGAAATGAAGGGTGCTTCTGGCCACAACCTCAAAAATCTGGATGTGACCATTCCCCTGCATCGTTTGGTGGCAATCACTGGTGTCAGCGGTTCCGGAAAATCCACATTGGTGACGAAAACTTTGTATCCGGCTTTGGCTCGCGCTTTAGATATCGAATACATGCCGATGCAAGATCTGAAATCTTTGAAAGGCACCGAGCATGTGAAGAATGTGCTTCTGATCGACCAATCGGCGATCGGAAAATCAGCGCGAAGCTCGCCGATCACTTATCTGAAAGCCTTTGATTCGATCCGAAGTCTGATGGCCACGATCCCGGAAGCGAAAATGCGCGGTTACACGGCGGGTACTTTCTCTTTGAACGTCGATGGCGGCCGATGTCCTGCTTGTAAGGGTACCGGTTTCGAAGAAATTGACATGATGTTCATGGATAACGTCGTCATACCTTGTGACGTCTGTGATGGCAAAAAATACCGAAACGAAATTCTGGAGATCAAATACAAAGATAAGAATGTCTCGGAAATTCTGTCGATGACGGTGGCCGAGGCGATGAATTTCTTCGTGGCTCATCCGAATATCCGAAAGCCTTTGAGCGTTTTGAAAGAAGTGGGCTTGGATTACCTGCAATTGGGTCAGCCAGCCGGCACCTTAAGCGGTGGAGAATCACAACGCTTGAAAATCGCCAAAGAGCTGTCTCAGACTCAGCAAAAAGACACGCTTTACATCTTGGATGAACCGACAACCGGTCTTCACTTCCGAGAGGTGGACTTGTTGATGAAGGTTCTGAACAAGCTCATCGATGCGGGCGGAAGCGTCATCGTCGTCGAGCACAACCAAGACGTGATTCGTGGTTCGGACTATGTGATCGACCTGGGGCCGGAAGCCGGCGCCAAAGGTGGCAAAATCGTCGCCGAAGGCTCCCCGGACGAGATCATCAAGAACAAAAAAAGCCTGACGGGCCAGTATTTGAAGCGTTATATTGACGAAATGTCATTATGATTGCACCCGAGATCAAAAAAATCTTGCGTGAGCTCAAGCGAGATCACGGCAAGACCCTTATTACTGTGGCGTTTTTTGGAGTGATCCTTGCGATCACTCAAAGTGGTAACGTCTTTTTCCTGAAAGTGATCGCGGATTCTTTCCAAGCCAAAGACGTGACCGCCGCGGTTTCGTGGGCTGGGGTCGCGATTTTGGTGAATCTGATCTCAGTGACCTCCCGGTACATCCATATTTTCAACATGAATATGGTGGCTGAACGTTACACAGTTTCACTTCGTCATCGCCTGCAGCAAAAGTTCATGAGTCTAAACCTGACCTTCCACAACAGCTTCCATGCGGGCTCGGGCGGTCTGCTGTCGCGGGTTTTGAACGACATCACGGTTGTTCAGAACGGTCTGCGAATGTTTGCGGATTTTTTCAAGGAACCGCTGTCGTGTTTGGTTTATCTTGGTGGGCGTTTGTGGGTCGAGCCCAAACATACCGCGACGAATTTAATTATGGTGCCGGTTATATTTTTTTTAATGCGATTTATTTCCAAGACGATCAAAACGCATTCGATCAAGAGCCAGGAAGACCTCGAAAAAATCACTTCGACGATCAAGGAAAGCTTGGATGGAGTCCGAATTATTCAGTCCTTCAATCTCGAGCACGAGATGTCTCAGCGATTTGATCGCGAAGCCTCTGAATTCCTGCACTCGCGACGAAAAATCCATCAGAAGGTGGAGCTTTCCGGCCCTGTGACCGAATTCGTGGCGACAATCTTGATCTTGGGTCTCAGTCTCTACATGGGTTACGAGGTTTCCGAAGGACGCGTGACCTTGGGTGGATTCCTTGGCTATGTCAGCGCACTTTTACAGCTGAACGGTCCCATCAAGAAAATTCAGGAAAGCTATGTTCGCCTGCATGAGACAGCGGCGGCGGCTCATCGGGCTTTCTCTTTGATTGAAGATCCTTCTGAAGTTCCACAAGGGGAATCGGTGAAGCCGTTCCCGAAAGACTGGAAAACGATCACTTTCCAAAACGTCAGCTTTTCTTACGGCACTGAACAAATTCTGAAAAACGTGAATCTGACCATTCAGCGTGGCGAGATGGTGGCCTTTGTCGGCGCCAGCGGTTCGGGAAAATCAACTATCGTCAATTTGCTCGAGCGCTTCTTCGATCCGACCTTAGGTGAAATCCTGATCGATCAAACGCCAATCCGCGAATTCAATCTGAAACAATTGCGATCCAACATCGCCCTGGTCACCCAAGATGTTTTCCTGTTCAGCGATACCATCGAGCGAAATATCTGGGCCGGAGATTTTTCAAAATCAAAAGAAGGCGTTGTTCCTGCTGCTCAAAGCGCAAACGCCAATGGCTTTATCACCAAGACACCTCTTGGCTATCAAAACCGCGTCGGCGATCGCGGAAGTCTGCTTTCGGGTGGTGAAAAACAGCGGATCAGCATTGCTCGCGCGTTCTTTAAAGATGCTCCGATCCTGATTTTGGACGAAGCAACCAGCGCCTTGGATTCACAAAGCGAAGTCGAAGTTCAAAAAGGACTCGATCAGCTGATGCAAGGACGAACGGCTTTGGTGATTGCTCACCGTCTGTCGACTGTGGCCAAGGCTCATAAGATTGTGGTGATGAAGGCTGGGGAAATTGTCGAGATCGGGACTCATCAAAGCCTCCTCCAAAGCGCTGGCGAATATCATTCGCTTCACCAGCTGCAGAAGCTCTAAGACCTCTTCATTCGAAGGCCAATATATTGGCCAACTGGCCATTTTATTGGCCTTCAACCGAAAGACCCCGACAACCATCTCTCACATGGAATAAAATCGTCTTTGGGACTGATGATGCGCCATCACACGCTACCCTCTTGAAACTTCAAAACCGCCTCAGTAAGTTCCGCTCTTAGAGGGGGTTTCATGAAATCATTAATCTGTTTTTGCCTATTTCTACTGAGTTCCATTGCATTCGCTAGCAACCAGTTCCCAGCCGGCTATACCAAAGTCGATGAAGAGCGAATGGACGATTACAAAAAAGCTGTGGATGCGGCCCTCGCCAAAAATCCAGATGTCATCAAAGGCTGCGATGGTGGCTGGGTTCAGAACACTAAAATGTATGTAGGCGATATTCTGATTCAAGATTCTTCTGCTCAGCCGCTGATGATCTACAATACTTACTACTTTGGTTCGGTTCCGACGATGCACCGTTTGGTGTTCGAAACGGACGCGACTTTGAAGAATATTGTCAAAGTTGACGCCGAAATCTACAAGCTCGGCGAAGTGAACGAAGGTGATCTCGCCAACCCGATCATGGTCGAAGATTATGTTTTGCAAGGCCACTGGAACTGCCAAAAACACTGATTTCTTTTCCTGAATCAGTCTAGAGTTTGATCAAAACCCTGCCTGAAAGCGGGGTTTTTTGTTTTTCCGCTCTCATCCTGAGACACGCTAAACTTCGAAATCCATTTCGAAAGTCCAGAACCGTGTCTGTTCAAGACACTCGTTTCGTCTAAAATTTCGATACCACCGTTAAGCTTGTCCAAGTTTTTGACGACAAGAATCCTGACAGTATTGAAAACAAAATGAACAAATGAGTTCAACAAACGGAGATTTGTTATGATCAATTGGGATGAGTTTGAACATATACATGTGATCAAGCGACTGCGACACATTCTCAGCTCTTGGTGGAACGTGGATGTCATTTTCACCGACGAGCGAGGACAGCTCAAAGGTTTCGACGGTGGTAAAATGGCTTGGGCCAATCCAGCTGTTGGCTACTTGGTTTCGAAAGAGACAACTCAGCAAGGTATTGCTGAACTGGTCACAAAAACAATCGACGACCTTCGTGTCTCTGACAATAAATATTCAATGCGTAAATGGGATCTGGCCGGTTTTGATGTGGGTGTATTTCCAATCATGATCGAAAACGATTTCATGGGAACTGTGATCGCGATGGGTTTCTTCCGCGATGCTAATTTCTCACAACGCCTGCAAGAAGTTCGCGACCGTTTGGCCGCTTACGGTGCCTCAGGTGACATGATTGAAAAATCAATGCAAAAGTTCAAACACTTGGACGACAGCGAGCGCACTCACTTCTGTGAGATCTGCGACTTGGTTGCCCAGGAAGTTGTGACTCTTCACCTTGAGATCACTCGCCGTGAAGACCGCATCAAAGAATTGAACAAAGAACTGGGTTCTCGTTACAAGTATGACAACATGATCGGTAAATCAAAGCCGATGCAGTCTTTGTATGCTCTCTTGGATAAGATCAAGGGCGCAGACTCTACTGTCTTGATTCAAGGTGAAAACGGTACTGGTAAAGAGTTGATTGCGAAAGCGATCCACTACAATTCAAACCGCAAAGACAAAGCCTTCGTGATCCAGAACTGTTCGGCGTTCAATGACAACCTCTTGGAATCGGAACTCTTCGGTCACGTCAAAGGATCCTTCACCGGTGCTTTGAAAGACAAAAAAGGTCTTTTCGAGATGGCGGATAAGGGAACTTTCTTCCTCGACGAAATCGGGGATACGTCTCCAACCATGCAAGTTAAACTTCTGCGTGTATTGCAAGAAGGAACTTTCATCCCAGTGGGTGCCACTGAGATCCGCAAAGTTGACGTGCGAATCATCGCGGCGACAAACCGTAACCTAAAGGAAATGGTTGAAGCCGGAACATTCCGTGAAGACTTGTACTATCGTTTGAACGTTATCAATCTTCGCGTTCCACCGTTGCGTGAACGTAAAGAGGACATTCCTCTCTTGGCAGAATTCTTCCTGCAAAAAGCCGGAGAAGCCAACGGCGGACAAAAGCGTATGCTGACGAAGCGTGCTTTGGAGAAGTTGTACGACTATCCATGGCCAGGTAACGTCCGAGAATTGCAAAATGAAATGGAACGATTGGTGGTTTTGGCTGGAGAGGAAACTAAAATCCTGCCAGAGACACTTTCTCCTAAGATCTTGGAAGTTTCAGAGAAATCCAAAGTTCAGGGTGCTCGCCTGCAAGGTAAGCTGAAAGATGCTTTGGAAGATCTGGAACGCGAGATGATCCGCGAAGGTCTTCGCCGCACAGGTTGGAACAAATCCAAACTGGCGAAGGAACTGGGAATCTCCCGCGCAGGTCTGATCATGAAGGTCGAGAAATACGGACTCGACAAACGTAAGATCGCCCGCTAAAAGGCGCCTGGCTACTTTTCTCTAAGCGCTGCGGCGAAATTAAAGTGTGTCTAAAAAACCCCTCTCACAAAGAGGGGTTTTGCTTTTTGTGAAGCTTGTTCCAAGAACTGGGAAATCCATTGAACTGAAATCCGGAAAATGAGGAAATAAAAGAGACCGGAAGAACCAAGGATGGATCCATGGCCAATCGAAATGCCGCTTTCAAGTTGGAATCTGCTGCGAACAGTTTCCCCGTTCAAAAAGCAACCCCGCAAAATATCAAAGACTTTTATCAAAAAGGATATTTTGTTCTGCGGGGGCTTTTCGGCCCCGATGATATCAGAATTTTTTCTGATGCTTTCAATCGTCTGCAAGAACAAGCCAGACAGTTTTCAACGACGACCGTGCATAAAGGTTCGCAATTTGTTGTTGAAGGAAATCGCATTGATCGAATTGTTTGGATGGGCGGTGCAGAACCCGTTCTTTTGAACGCGGGCGAAGACGCCAGAATTCTTTCCGTCGTCAGCCAAATCTTAGGTGCCAACGAATTTCATCAACTGATTTGCCAAGGCCATTATAAACTTCCTGGGGATACGGTGGCGTTTGATTGGCACCAAGACTGCCAACATCGCGGTATCGGGACCGAAGATTGGAATGATATCGACGGCAAAGGCAGCTACGTTCAAACTTTGATGGCGATTGATTCGGTCACCGAAGAGAATGGACCGGTTATCTTTGTTCCCACCGACACCAAGGTTGGCTATCTGGGGCTTGATAAAGCCAAGGACCCAACCAAATTGTTTGATATTAACAGCGGCGAAGCCTGCCTGATGCAGCCGGGAGACGTGGCTTTCTTCAGTCCCTACTCAGTTCACGGCAGTCATCCCAATAACTCGAAAGGCAGTCGACGGGTTTTCATCAATGGCTTTGCTTTGATTGGCGCGAACACTCGTCAATATCCGGGTGAAGGCAGCGGTCGCTTGGTTCGTCTTCCCAAGTAAGTTCGATTCGAAAGTCTTTCTCAAAGATTTCAAATTTCTCTCTGTGATTTCAATCAGCTCGTCATGATTTCACTCTCAAGAATTGTCGACTGTGTTGACAGATCTTTTTTTCCATAAGCAAGTTGGCATAGTTCTTATTCGCATTACTTATAAATGGAATATTTTCGTTATCGACGATTTCCTGACATTCGCGATTTTTGAAAAATGACTTCTCCTCAAATTTATCCACAAACCGCAGCGACAAAATTCGGCACGTGACTTGTATATAGGCAGTGTGAGGTTAAGCACAGGTTACAAGGTTGGGGTACCGATATGGTTAGGGACATTGAACAGTCAGCTGCTATGGGGAAGTTGAAAGATATTTTGGGTCAACGCTATGGGATGGGTTTGCAGATGAGATTCATGCAAGCAGTGTCGCAAGAGTTTGGGGGCGACACTTTCTTGCAGACTCAGGGGGATCTGCATATTCCGATTCGGGTCGAAGACAAGCTTTTGGCGACTGCAGTCTTGCTCAGGGGTGGGGAGCTGCAGGTCGTCGAGCAGGAGACCGCGAGTCAACTGATCCGGCTCTTTTTAGAGCCGGAGCTTTTTAACTTTTACGTCAGACAGATGTCACACAATATGGTGACGGAAAAATCTGCTGACATCGTTTCGATCTACGAACCAATGGACATGGATATCGAAGATGAAGTCGAAAACTTCGATATTTCCACAAACGTCATTTGTCTGCAGGCCGAGAATCCAAACATGATTCCGCGCATGTCACACAATATTCATGACGTCTCTGACCGTTGGGCTTGTTTGAGATTCGCCGACATCCAGTCTCAGGTGAACTGCTTTGGCGATATCAAAAGTTTAGGATCTTTAACATTGGTGATCGATGACATTTTGCAGATCAAGCCCGAGCACCAGGAGATCCTGCATTCTTATTTACTGAACTCGACGCCATCTGAAGATCCATTGTTGGTCATCGGTTGCACAACACCGATTGAAGATCTCGAGAAACGCGAGATGATCCATCAGGGTCTAGCTTCGATCTTGAAAGAGCACAGATTGGAAGTCGATCGCCTGCCACGCGATCCACAGCTTCTGCAAGAGTCGCTTGAAATCATGTTGGAGTTCTGAGACCATAAAGTGGCATGCAAGCCACTGTGGACGAATTCTTTCAGAAATTTTTAGAGACGCATCTGGAAAGCCAAGACTTTAAGGTCTATCAATTGGCCGGAGATGCGTCCAATCGACGATATTATCGTGTCATTCATAACAATCAGTCTCTGGTTTTGATGCGTTGGGAACCTTTCGATCCCAAAAACTATCCGTTTTTGTCAGTTCTCAATCATTTCGCCAAACACAAGGTGCATGTTCCGACCGTGATCGCAATGGACCCAAGCCTTGGTCTGGTTTTGTTGGAAGATCTGGGCGACTTGACGCTCGAGCGTAAGTTTTGGGAAAGCCAAAACCAGGAAGCCTCTCTCCCCTTCTATAAACAAGCGGTTGATGAGCTGATTCAGATTCATTTCGTGGCGACTGCCGATAAATCGGATTGCACGGCGTTTCGTATCATGTTCGACGTCGAAAAGCTTTTGTGGGAAATGAAGTACGGACAAGACAATCTGCTGTCCGGGGTTTGTAAATTTCAATTCACCGAAAAATCAAATACTGAGATCACCCAGGTCTTCACAAATATCTGTACACGTTTGCATGAAGAGCCCAAGTTTATCGCTCACCGCGATTATCACTCGCGCAATTTGATGATCAAATATGATGAAATGCGTGTAATTGATTTCCAGGATGCGCGTATGGGACCGATTCAATATGACTTGGTCAGCCTGCTTCGCGATTCCTATGTGAACATGAACGATCAAATGGAAGAGCTTTTGTTGCAGGACTATCTCAACAAAGCCAAGCCTTACCTGCCGAAGAATTTTTCGCGCGAGCATTTCGACCATATTTACGAACTGCAAACGATTCAGCGTTGCTTTAAGGCCTGCGGAAGCTTTTCAAGCTTCTACAATCTTCGCAACGATACTCGATATCTCAAATACATCTCGCACACGTTACGAAAAGTTCTGAAGAGCTTGAACAAGTTCCCAGAATACCAATTGTTTGCCGATATCCTCATTGACTCAGGCGCGATTGAAAGAAAATACGAAGCCTTATGAATGTGATGATCTTGGCTGCCGGTGAAGGCACAAGACTTCGTCCTTTCACCGAGCAAGCCCCGAAACCTGCGATTCCTTTTCTGACAGTTCCCCTGGCTTTCTATACGTTGTCGCTGCTGGATCAAACCAAGATCGATAATTTGGTGGTCAACACCTATCACCTGCCAAGGCAAATCGAAAACTTGTTCACGCAGATTCCTCCACAGTGGAAGGATTTGTATTACTCATCCGAGCAAGGACAGCTTTTGGGAAGCGGTGGCGGAATTCACAATGCGCAGGCGCGGCTGCAGGGAAAAGGAAATTTCTTCGTCTTTAACGGCGACGAGATCATTCTGCCGCATGAATTTGGTGTGTTGGACGAGATGCAGGTCTTCCACAAGTGGCACAAAGGCATCGCAACGCTTTTGACCATTCAACATCCCGAAGTCGGAAACAAATTCGGCGGTGCTTGGCTAAAGCCAGAGGGCACCAAGATTCAATGTTTCTCAAAAAAATCTCCGGGCGAACAAGCTCCCCGCGGTTTGCATTTCACCGGCGTGCTTCTTTTATCTGAGCGTGTTTTTCAATATTTTAAAGACCAAGTCGTCGATGAAAATATCCTCTATGACACTTTGACCAAGGCGATGGCCGCCGGTGAAGAGGTTCATGCGTTTGAAACCAAGGCCGAGTGGTTTGAAACTGGAAATCCGATCGACTTTATGAAAGCGACTGAGATTTGCCTGGATTCGTTAACGGCAAACGCAAAAAATCCCGTTTACTGGCAGGATTACTTGATGCAGACAATTCGTTTGTATTCAAAGAATCAATATATGATCGAAAAGGACTGGTCTCGCTTTGCCGAGCTTCAATCTGCCATTCAAAAAATTAAAAAGGGAACATTATAAAACTTCGGTGACTTTACCAAGTTTCACTTCGCGCTTGGCCCCTGTGGTTTTCGGAAGATTCGATGGCTTATCCCAAACTTTGTAAGCCGCCAGCAGCGCAAACGCCGCACCTTCGATGGAATCTACGGGCCAGCCAAAATCTTCGGTCGTCATCACCTGAGATTGCGGAAGATGATATTGAATTCGTTTTTGCAGGTATGAATTCAAAGCACCGCCACCACACAAGATCACAGCTTGCGGAATGCCCGGGCAGTATTCTTGATAAGCCTGGGCAATCGACCGCGCCGTGAGCTCGGTCAAAGTGGCCATCTTATCTTCCGGGATCAGGGGCCCCATCTTCTCGTCCATCTTTTGCAGAAAACTTTCGCCGTATTGTTCACGGCCGCAGCTTTTCGGTGGCTTTTGTAAAAGGAAAGAGTCTTTCGCCATATAGTCTTCGATCAGACTTTGTAGCGGCAATCCGCGAGAAGAAAATTTTCCTTCTTCGTCGTACATGACTTCGCCCTTGCTGATCTTGCTAATGAAAAGATCCATCAGCATATTGGCGGGGCCTGTATCGAAGGCCTTCTCAACATCACCTTTTTTATTGATAAAGCTGAGATTGCTGATACCGCCCAAATTATGAACGCTGATATTTTGTTTTGGAAATCGGGACTGGAAAACCACTCGATGAAAAAGCGAAGCGATCGGAGCACCCTGCCCTCCAACAGCCAAATCGGCTGTACGGAAATCTGAAATCACCGGGATTTCAAATTCGCCGGATAGATAAGAGGGCTCGCCGATTTGCAAAGTGGCTTTTGGTGGTGCGTGATACACCGTCTGTCCGTGCAGACCGATCACATCGACTTTCCATTTATGCTTGCTGAGGATTTTTTTGAATTGTGTGGCGTACAACCGGCCCAGCTCGTGATGAAGATCGGAAAGGCCTGCGACATTCAATTGATGATTGGCGGCTTTTGCCAATTGATTGCGAAGGTCTTCTGGAAATGGAAAGTGCGCTTGTCCCAAAAAAGAGATTTGAGGTTTGGGACCTTTCGTGACTTTGCAGTAGACGTAATCGATGCCGTCCAAACTGGTCCCATTCATGATTCCAACAACACGTAGCTCTTTTTTCCGGCTGAGCGCAGACATCCGCATGAATTTAGGATGCCTGAACTTATTGCGGAAGGAAAGAACCGTTCTTCTGATGAAGTTCGTATCGTCGATCCACCATTTGGAAAAGTGAATCAGCTGCGACTCCGATCGGATTGCCGTTGAAGTCTTTCTTCATTCCCGCAACTTGAGCCGGATCGCGATCGATCCCCAGCGAAGGTCCAGTCTGGCCCGTTGGTAGTCCACCGTACGCACCCAAACCACTATCGGCAGAGGAAGCCGGCTTCGCGCCGCCACCACCAGCCGCATCTTCGTATCCGTTCGAACCTGCATCCGCGGATTTTGCTTTCTCAGCAGCCAAAGCAGGAAGTTTCGCCATCGCTGAATCAAATGCCTTCATATCAGAAGCCGAGATCCCAGCTGCTTTCTGCGCATCAGACGAATTCAGAACCGCCGTCGTGAACTTGTTGCCTTTAGGATCCGTGATCGCTCCCTTGTTGGTATCGATCTTCCAACCGTTGTCGGTCAGTTTCTTGATTGTTTTGATCGCGTTCTGGTAATCCGGATCTTGAGTGTAATCAGGCGCCGTGATCGGAGTACTGGTCGGTTTCTCCACCGTCGGCGGAACATTCGGATCCTCTGTTGTGGTCACCTTGGCCGCAGTTTGAGCTGATGTTCCGGAAGCTTTCCCCATAAACATTGACATCAAAGTCGTCGCCGCAAGTCCAGCAACAAACATTTTACAAGATGGCTTTGGAGGTGCCGTGAAGCACGTGGCAACCACACCTATCGCCGTAATCGCCATACCGGCTTTCGCAAAACCCTTACCCTTGTTGGTATTGCCTTCCGCCTGCTTAGCTAAATCCTGAATCGTCTCTTTCGGATATGTTGTTGTCGTACTTGTTGAAGATGTCGCTTGGTAAATTTCCGGCATGGCCTGATCACGGCCGAAGGAAACTGATGACCAGGCAAAGGTCGCAGCTAAAATCAGTTTGAAAGTTTTCTGTTTCATCGGTTCCCCCTTTTACGGTGCGACCAGCGTTGGCTTCGCATCCATATAGCGATCACTGACTTTTTCCCAATTCGATTTTGATCCGCTACCAGTCACTTGGCCTTCGCCAAACAATTTGACCGAAGCTTTTGGATCGTTTTTTCCACCAGGCAAATAATTTTTGTACGGCGAATCTGGAAGGCTTGATGTCGAGCGGCCTCCGCCACCACCACCGCCTCCGCACCCACCATCGTATCCACCCAAGAAGT
>CBIHPB010000004.1:0-30012 GCA_966211485.1 uncultured Bdellovibrio sp. | reverse complement strand
CCTGTGACTTATGGAAAGGGTCAAGCTGGAAATGGCCTGGGCTTCTTCAATGCTAAACAGTGGGCTCAAAGAGTTAGAGGTGAGCTCAGCATTAAATCTTCAGCCGGAATTGGATCGGTTGTTACATTAGAAATCCCGATTGTTTGATCAGAATTTGCATCCATTTGAGGCTGTAAAACATTTGAACACCTGATCATATTTCCCGGCACGATTGGCCTTCCTCTACCTTGTCGTGATCAAATACCGCCATCAAATCAATGAGGCCTTTTTGATTTTAAGCTTAAATGGCATGAGGGTTGTAAAAGACATTCTGGACTACAGAGTCTGGAGTGTGCAGTGATCACCAATTCTTTTGTATCTAAAATCATTAATAAAATTAGTTTACAGTGGTATTCGCCTGTTGATGCGCTTGAAGAGCAAGATCGGCTTGCACAGTTGCGAAAATTCTTTCGAGTTGTAATTTTCTACTTTGCCTGTCCTTCAATGTTGGTGATGGCGCTGACGGATGGAGTCTATCACGCTCAGTCTGCCGGACAAATGTTTGTGCTGAGAGTAGTCAGTACAATTCTTATGTCGGTCTTATGCCTTGTAACGATTAGGCAGAAGACCTTATTTTGGACGCAAGCGTGGGCGACGCTTACAGCAGTCTGTGGGTATCTTCCCGTCCACTTTATGTTTTATTATCGTGGAGATGCTGAATCTCATTTTATTTTTGCCTTGATGCCAGCATTGGTCATCGTAGCCACCGGTGTCCGATTTACTTGGGCATTCTATTTTTTGAACAGTGCTTTGATAGTTTTGCCTACGGTCGTGATTGGTATGATTGTCAGCGATGGGCATCCTGGGCCGATGTATTTTATAAATGTGTCTAATTGGGTTTTGAACTTAATTTTTTGCACAAGCGGACGTGGATTTATCGAAAAAGTTTATGCCCAGGAAAGACAGCTTCGGGTGGCTCTGAAGAACGAGACGAAAGAGCGTGAAGCGCTCCTCTTGAAAACTAAAGAGGCTGAAATAGCAGCGGCGAAACGGTTGGCGGATCATGCACGGCAAGTTGCTCATGATATTCGCTCTCCACTTTCAGCCTTAAGTTTGATGACTGAGAGTTTGAATGAAATTTCTGAAGAAAAGCGCTTGATTGTGAAAGCGGCGGCGACCCGAATTAATGATATTGCAAACGAATTGCTGTCTAAAAACTCAAGGGGACAATTAGGGATTTCTGAACAAGAAAATTCTCAACGTGAAGTATTGATGTTGCCGGCAGTGTTGGATCAATTGGCATCAGAGAAGCGCGCGCAATATCGGAATCATTCGAATGTTCGAATTGAATTGGATCTAAGCGGCAGTTACGGCGCATTTGTGCTTGTACAGAAGCGTGAACTGATGCGTCTCATTTCAAATTTGGTCGATAATGCGGTTGAAGCACTTCCGAATGGAGGAGTTGTTACTATTTTGGCAAAAACATTTCAGGACTCGGTTCAGCTTTGTGTCTCTGATGATGGCATTGGCATGTCACCAGTGATCCTCAGGCGGGCTGGAGAAATGGGCTTTTCCCATGGGAAAAGAGCTAACGGGTCAGCTGGGGCAGGTCTCGGTCTTTACCATGCAAAGAAGATGGTTCAAGGGATGGGCGGAAAATTTGAAATTAAATCGCAGTCTGGTCTTGGAACAAGTGTCGAAATTGTTTTGAACAAGGCATCTGCGCCAGATTGGTTTCTGAAAGATTTAAATCTCGGTGGAATTGAAGAGATCGTGGTGATGGATGATGATCAAAGTATTCACCATCTTTGGAAAAGCCGATTTTCAGAAGTTCTGAAAATCGGATCTGGTAAAGCGATTAAAAATTTCGTTTGTCCGAAAGAATTCGCCAATTATGCCGCGGCCCGAAGATTTTCAAAGAACTGTTTGTTCTTAATCGATTTCGAAATGATCTTAAGTAAAGAATCTGGACTAGATCTAATTTTCAGCCTTGGAATTGAAAGTCAGTCTGTATTGGTTACGAGTCATTGGGATGAAAAGCTGATACAAGGACAATGCAATAGCGGTGGAATCCGTTTGCTGCCGAAGGCGCTCGCGAGTTTGGTGCCGATTGTTTTGAATTTTTCCTCCGATAAAGTCGGGGCCTGATTCCACTGGCCGGCGCCGAGCCACTTATGTTGGGACAACTGTTAGAAAAACTTCGGAAAGAACATCCAAGTTTTCGTTCGGTAGGCTTTGTATTCTTCTGATAATGGGCTGCTGAGAAACTTAAGCTCTTCGCCTTTGGCAGCGACAAAGTATATTGCCAGGATGGATGCTGAGAGGCCTGCCAGCAAGATGCTTTGAGTTCCTAAGGCGATAGAGAAATAACAAAAAAGATAAATCATGTAAAATGGATGTCGGACTCTTTTATAAAGTCCTTCGGTGATCAACCGCTGAGGGAGATCTTTGCTAAACGCGATGGTAAAAGAATTCCGTTTGACGATAGCGGATTGGCTCCAAAATGCGACTAGGCAGATGATTTGGACCAATATCATGAGGGTAAATGGCAGTAGGTCTGGCTCTTCTAAAGAAAAAATTTGGTAACAGGAAGTAATCCAAAGCAAAAGTGAGTTCAACTGCAGAAGGCGATAGCGAAAGACGTCTTGGTCGGAATTTTTTTTGAATACTCCGATCACAGACCAAAAGAATGACAAGAAATTGCAAACAGCAAAGAACAACAGCAACCACTTCATCTGCTTTGAGTTTAAAGAGTGGATCCTAGTAAAAGCTACTGAAATCATTGCCAATATACACCGGCCTAGCCCTGTTTCACGGAATCAGAGCGTTCACCACAGCTAGACCTATGTCCTAAATATTATCTGAACCTTAACTAAGGGCATGGTGAAGCTAATCCTTTACCCTATGTATGTCGACATAGAAGATGCATGAAGTGGCTGGAAAAATTCTTCTTTTTTCTGTTTCCGTTGGCGCGCCTGAAGGGCACGGCTTGGGAATATACTTGGTTCGAACAAGAGAAAAGTGAATTTATTCAAATCGCCAAAATCTTTTTCTCTGTCACTTTGATTGGCTACGTCTTGCACTACTACACCGTTGATCGCGCCGAAGGTTTGGCCCCTTCAGATTTGTGGTTTAATTATCGCTACGGCATGGCTTTGGTGTCGGTCATGTGCTTGGGATTTTATTCGGTTCCGCGTTGGGTTCGAAGTGTTGCGTTCTATCGTTTGCCAGCGATCGTGGCGGGCGCGCTGTTTTGTTATTTTCAAACTCGCACCATCATCTGGTATCCGAAAGTGCCGTACCTTTATTCCTTTGCCTTTATCTTGGTGTGTGTAGTGATTCTGCGCACGTCGATTTTGAAAAGCTTGGTCGTGGCATTGCTGTTTTCGGCGTTGGTGTTTCCGACGCTTTTGGAATCGGGCTTAAGCGTAGCAATGGCTTTCAGTGCTTGTTTCTTCACGATGGCCTTCGTGGTATTTGCACGCTCGAAATATTCGGCTGATTTAAAATATTTTATTGCGACTCAAACCAACATTCAGCAGCAGAAAAGGTTCATCGAGGTCAATCTCGAGTTCACGAATCAGATTCGCGCCTTTTTGCCGCTCGAGATTTCAAAGCGTTTGAATCACAATATTCAAAATCAACGCATGAGTGTGGTTCAGTCGATTGACGAAGTGTTGCGTCCCAAGCAGCAGCAAGTGGCCTGTCTTTTCAGTGATATCCGCGGATTCACCAAGGGATCGAATGATTTGAATGGTTACGTGGAAAGGGCGGTCTTTCCCAATGTTAAAGCCTCTTCGCTGGCGATTGAGAAATTTAGTGGCATCCCTCGTAAAATCGGAGATCTGATTTTTGCCTATTTTGATTTTGAAAATGCGGACACGAGTATCGAAATGGCGATGCGCTCAGCGATTGAGATTGCCAATATCAACGCTGAGATGAACGCTGATCTTCAAGAAGACATCAAAATCAAACGCTTTATTTTGCTGAGCTTTGGCGAAGCGATTGTCGGAAACCTCAGTGGATATGACTCGTCTATTGAGATCACGGCAATTGGAAATCCAGTCAATTATCTGAGCCGTATCGATGAGCTCACGAAACATGAAACTTTGAAGGCAAAATTAATGAATGGCGATATCATCATTTCGCAAGAGATGAAAGATCAGATCGTTCGTAAATTTCCGATGCTGCCGATGATCGAGATCAAGTTGACCGATCTGAGACTTAAGGTTCGAGATTTTGAACAGACAGAATCCCTTTACGTTTTTCGTTTAGGGGATGTGATGAGCAATGCAACTGATTTGAATAAAAGGGTAGGCTAAAAATGGGCGCCGCGAGAAACTTCCCCGCTGAAATGCAGAGTTCTATTCATCAAAACATCATCCCTGCTGATGTTCGCGAAGGCGATGTGATTCGAGCTAAAGTTCGAAGTCTGGATCCGAATCACTTCTTCAACGATAATTTGCGAGTTTGGCGAATCAGCCCATTGGGTGTCGAACTTGTGCTTGAGGATGAGAAATCGCTTGGTAAAGGGATCTTGCTTGAAGTCGAGATTCAGTTCGGAATGCAAAAGACGACGCTATCGGGCTTGGTGGTGGATTCTGTTGTCGTTGAACGGGGAAAGAGTATTGCTCACGTGCGCTTGGTGCCAAAGTCTCAGGATCGGATCGATAATCTGGAACGTCGGAGCTCGTCACGATGGATTTGCAGTGATCAGTTTTTTCCAACAGCAGTGGCCTCAAATCCGGCCAAGTTCAATGATTTCATCTATTTTAAAATTCGCGACATTTCATATGGTGGCTTTAAACTCACAACAAGTTTGCGGAATAAGTTTATCGTTCCGGGAATTGCTTTTGATTGCATTGTGAATTTTCCAATGGTGTCGCAAGTGAATATGCGACTGACTGTTAAAAATATCCGCGTTGAAGTTGAGGGTGGTGCCGAAGTTTTGTCTTTGGGAATGACCTTTGATGTGAAAAACACGCGGTTGGCGCAGACAGTTGGCCAATATCTAATACAATTCGGAGATGTTCAATCTCTAGAAGAAATTCAGCAAGCGGGTTTTGCGGTACATAATGTTTCGGATGCCGTCTCGTATTCGTATGTCCGCTCGAAAGAAGAATTTGAAGAAGTGCTAAAGCTTCGTTTTGAAGCTTACAAGCATGCCGGCAAAGTTGCAGATGGTAAGACCTATCTCGATATGACTGATCATTTTGACGCCAAATCAAGAATCATTATCGGTCGTTATAAATCCGAGATCGTGTGTTCTGCCCGCATGATTTTTCATCAAGTCGGCGAGCATTTGGAGCAAGAAGGATTTGTGAAGTGGCCGACCAACTTGCCAAGACCAGATGAGGTCGTCGAGATCATGCGCGCCTGCACGCGGCCTGACTTTCGTGGCAGCGATCTTCTGACTGGAATGTTCAAGTATATGGCCGTGACAGTTGCGCAAGCTCGAAAGGGATGGATCGTCATTTGTGCCACTGATGAGATGGTCTCTTTCTACCAGAACATTGGATTTAAAAAAGTAGATTTGTCATACGAGCACCCGGCGCTGAACAATCGCGTTCACCACGTCATGATCGCCAATTTCTTAGATGGAATGGCGGGAAGAACAGTGGGCCCGATCTATTGGAATCTCGTATGGGCAGATTCAGTCGAATATCTAAGCCAATTTGAACTCATCGAAGTCGATCCGTTCATGCAAATGCGGATGACCATTTACCGATGGTTTGCGCCATTCGCTAAATTTCTGTTTGGCCGCAAAGTTAAGAAATATATCGACAGCCGTCACACGAGTAATAAGGCGGCGCTGAAGAAGGCTGCTTAGGAGTTGTTTTGCTCTGAGAGATTGAAACGAAACTAAAAATTTATGACGTTGTCTCGAGCCACGAATTTTCTTTGTGGCCGTCTCCGGACTTTCTCCAAAAAATCAATCAAAAGCTGGGTCGTCTCAAAATGAGACAGCCGCCAATTGTCAGTCCTGTTCGTGGTCTCGACGTTCGATCATGAGACGTTTGCCCCTCATCTCCCATTAAATTGACCTGATTGAGGTGCCAAGCTTGCTCTAAGGAAGGGTGAGACCAACTTTGGGGGCACTATGAAAGCAACAATCCAGATCCTGACAATCGTTACCGGCTTGATGATCGGCTCCGTTGGTTCGGCGAACTGCCAAGGTACTGCTGATGTTCAGAAAGAGATGAAGCAGTTTGGTGCCGAGATGGCTGAAAAGATTGATGGTTTGCCTTCAGATGGTACCAAGTTGAAAGCTGAGGATTCATTTCACAAATTGAATATCAATGCATCGACCGATCCACGTATCCGTGCTTTGGATGGAATCGGGATTGTGACGAAGGATCAAAGTGTTGTTTTGGGAACCCCAGCTGGTGGCAAAATTGTTTACGGTTCTGCTTTCGCGATTTCAAAGTGCCATGTTCTGGTTTCTTACCACACTCTGAATGCAGAAAATAAGGACAAGGGCCTTGGCGAAGCGCAAATCGGTCAGAAATTTTGGGCTCACTTGGGGCAAGGAAATTCATGCGCTGGCAACGCAGCTTTCAAAACAAGCCGTTCGGGAACAGTTCAAGATGCCGGTGGAATGGCTGATGAACAGGATTGGGCAGTGATTAAGCTTGATAGTCCTGCAAATGAAATCAATCCACTTCCATTTAATTTTACTCGCCCTAAGGAGCGTTCAGTCATTTTGCGCGCTGGTCATCCTGGCGAGGAAAGTCTTCAGGACAACAGTTTCATAAACCTTTATGCGCAGTTGACTGAGGTTAGTCGCTACGGTGCTGGAGATGACGGTATGATGTATTTGCATGACGTTGCAAAAAAGTTCGGAACATCTGGTAATCCGGCTATTAATGTTCTTGCAAATCGGATCGAAGCCATTGGAATCACCGTCGGTACGGATGCATTGGGGAATGGCCTGGTTCTGCCAATGAAGTCAGTCTTCAAACAAATGAAAAAGTCTACTCGTGATAGTATTGTGAAGGCGATCAAAACAGGTGAGTGTAACTAAGCCCCAAATCCGCTTTTTGGGCACCGACCAAGGTCCAATATTCGTATTGAAAAGGCCGATACAAAAACCATACTTTTCATCATAAAACCAAGGACTTATTATTGGGGTGATGGATTGGAAGTTTGCGAAATATTTTGCAGTAGTCACGTTTGTAATCAACACTGTGCTCGCTGCGCCAGTCCAGCCGATTTATATTTATGAAAAACCCTCACTTAAAACAAAGAGAATAAATCTCTCAGTCATTCACACGGGTAGATATTTTGAATCTAGGTGGGACTCCAACGATGATGGCATCATTGACTATTGGAGCATTACGGCTGGAAATTTGTCGCTAAACCAATCATTTGAAAACGGCAAGCTTCATAAAGTTATTGCAAAGACCACAAGAGCAGATCATGACTTGATTCTAACTTACGTTAGAAACCAAGGCGACCAACTCGTGCTTATCGGCTACGAGAAAGTGCCTTTTAAAAAGCACTGGCAGTTAGATGTCGATAAATTGGATGACATGCTTTCGGATACGCCGAAAGCATGTCAAGGAGACGACAAGTGCTTGGAAAGCGCGTACCTGAAAGTGCTTTCGTCGGAGGAGTGGTGCGGCCTTCACTCAAGGCTGAATCAAGAAGCAAGAAGTAAAGAGTTAGACGCGCTGATAGACCCAAGCTGTGACAAAAATCTAACCTTCGGTCAACGGAAAGAATTGAAAGAAGCGATTTTGAATGTGTATGGTCTCGATCTCTTTTCTCCTCAAGGGCATCAAAGGCTGATGTCTTGTTTTGAAAAATCTGGATCTGAGAGATTGAAAATCCTGCACTCTGCATATATTCGCAAAATTACCATGGGAGTTTCTACAAGAAAGACACCAGAAATTTTATGCCAAAAAGTGAATAGTCCTGAAAATTGCAGCAAAGCAAGTTATGACCGTGAAACGGACCAAATTCAGATTTCAATTTCTGATCCACCATGTGCGAAAGACCTGAAACCAATTTTTACCAAAGCATTATTCCACGAAAAACTTCATCAAACTGAAACTGCCTTGCCAGAAGAGTTTGTTAGAACCGCTGTCAAGGGTTGTCTCGAAGGTGATAAAGACATTTTATCAAAATTAGATTTAGTCTACAATTCTTCTGCGAAAACGAACGTAGGGTTTATGGCCCCGGCCGTGACTACAAAAGCAGCAAGAAAAGCTGAAGAAAATCAATCAGCAGATATTCCTGCTAGTGTTGCATCAGGCGCATTGGAGCCGGGTGGGGGAACATCCTCTGGCGGATCGCAGTTTGCACAAGGTATGCAAGCTCTTAACTCTGCATTTCGAAGTGTTGCTTCTGTAGGGTCGCCTGACGCAAGTGGATCTTGGAGTCCGACGGAAAGTGTTCGGGGGAGCCTTGCTAGGACAAAGGCACCTCTTGCTGCATTTGCTTTCCTTGGTAGTGTAGAGCCGGCTTTGGCAATGGATCTGCCGACAGTCGCGACCAGTGACGGCAATGCAATGGGAGCCGTCGTTGATCTAAATAAAAAGAGTCAAGGTCGATTGCCTGCATCTGAAAAAGTTGGAATCGAAACTAGTGTTGGTAGAACTGCTAGCGATGATGTCAATCGAACAAATCTGCCAACAGGCAGTCAGGCAAAAATCAATGGCAAATCAAATGGCTCAAAGGGAGATCAGGATGTTCTAAAGGTAACCGATCAGGCTGATCAGCTAGTCCGAGGAATCGCTATCATCAAAGATCCAGAAAAGCGAAAAGCAGCTCTTGAAAAACTTCAAACGCAGCTCGAGGCTTTGGGTGTTTACTTCTACGATCAAGACATTAGAAAATCGTTTGGCCTTGATGCGAAAAAGGCGAACAGCAAATACACGATGATCAAGGGGAAGTTGATCAAGGAATGAAAAAGAAGTCTGTTATTGTTCTTATTCTGATTTCTTTTTGGTTTATGTACTCCATCGTAACAATTGGGACCTATGTTTATCAGGCGCAAGACGCTTACCAAGCTGAGGTAGAACGTCGTAAGGGTCTAATTGATTTCTTCGGAAATCTTGCCACTCATTTTCTTGTCAATCAGAAAGTCGATTCTCTTCTGCCGAGACTGCAGACTGCTCGTGAGCTCGGCGAATTTGACTTTTTTCTCCTTCGGCAGGGCGAGACGGTAATAGGTTACTACAATCATGGCGAAAATCTCGCTGGGATCAATCACGACTACAAAGTAGTAAATGAGTTCCAGGAAACAGATGAATTTGCGATCAAAACAATCGAAGTTCAGGATTTTAAGCTCACTCTGGGAATTAACAAGGCAGAAGGAACTTTTCTCTGGCAGCAATTTCAAGCCAGAAAACGAGTCATCATCCAAGATCTCCTTCTGGTAACCAGCCTCGTCTTCCTCATCGTCTACCTCATCCTCAAAGACATCGTCCAGCTCTCGAAAGCCCTGCAAAGTCGATCGCGGCTTGATCTTGATCTCATCCAGACTCGATCAAAAGAAGGCGAAATCCTCCTTCAAGCGGCAACCGGTTACGAAAAATCCACCCAAGGCTTGCGCAAAGACAACCTTCTTCTCGCAAGCTCGCTCGCGCCAGCGGTGAAAGCGGAAATCTGTTCTGGGCAAGAGCCTCCTTACGAAATTTTGTGCACGGTCGGGCGTGTGGACCTGAACGGATACACGCAGTTGGTGCTGCAGAAAAAACCTCAAGAGCTTTTAAGCATTCTCAATCAGTACTTCCAGCAATCACGCGACCTCATCGAGCGCTACAATGGCGGGCTGATATACCAATACGTCGGTGACGAAATCATTTTTATCTTTAAAGAAGATGCGAAATCTCCCTCAGCAGTTCGTGCGCTGTCAGCTGTGCGGAGTTTGATTGAGATGGCGGAGTCTCTCGTAACACCTGGGCTCCCAAATGGTCTGCGGCTAAAAGCAAGCTTGGTCACCGGTCAATTGCAATTCGTGAAGCTGGATCAAGGCTACGCGGTCAGTGGGCTACCGCTGATCGAATCAGTGCGCATGCTGGGGCAAGTCTCTGAAAAAACCGAAAGCTCGCTGATCGTGTATGCAGACTCGCTCGCGCAGATCGCCGATTTCTGCGAAGTCAGCGGCAACAAGACCGCCGTCTTCAAAGGCTTCGAAGCTGAATCTCACATCGTCGAAATCAAAAAATTCACGCCCATCGAAACAGCCCTTCAAAAAATTCCTCTCGACGTGGTGGCAGAAAATTTTCGAAGTAACCGCGATCTCTTTCAAATCATGACGGCGTTGGAAAAGTTTCTGGACCAGAAGGATGACAACAAGTTCTTCAGCCTCATTTCTCCTCTCAGAACCATGCAGGCGAGCTGGGTTGATGAAAAAACTGTCGGTGCGTATCTTTCGTTGTTAAAATTATGTTTCCGATGCGGCGAGGAAAAACATACCGAATCTAAAAAGCTCGCTTCCGTCATTTCTCTCAGTCAAAATCTCCTGCAGAAAGAACAGCTGAAGCCCCAGTGGGTGGATGCTCTTCAAAAGTGCGAAGAGGCGCAGGATCCGCGTGTGCAGGCCAATGCCTTGATTGTGCAAGCGCACTTTGATCTCGATATCAAAGGCCTGGATAAGAAAATGCATTCCAATCACAATCGCATCGCCGCCGATGCCGTTTTGGTCTCCGGGCGGCAAGAGTTCAATGAGAATCATTACGAGCGCGTCCAAGCGTTTTTGAATTCTGATCAGCCGCGGTTTAAAGCCAGTGCCTTGTATGTGATCGCAACCTTAATCGAATACCACCATGACCGTGACCTGGTTTATCTCAAAGCCAACAACTATCTCAAGCGGTTGGCGAAGGAAATTCCCAAGTACACACAAGACGCAAACCCTATGGTGCAAAGTCGGGCCAAGTTGTCATTGAAGGCGATTCAAAAAGTAGGACTTTATGAAAATTGAAAGAGAAGTCATCCAGTTCGGCCCCCTGAATCTTGAACAAGTCCGCCTGAATGGAACCATTCTGGGAATGAAGCAAAAACAGACATTCCAAATGAATGACCTGCAGATTGATATGCTGTCGATGCTGTATCAGGGGAAAACCATCGAAGCCGTGGTGCAAACTTTCCTTTTGAAGCGGATTTTGATTTCTTTTATTTCGTTGGCGGCGCTGATCGAGTTTCTAGTCCAAGAAGGCCTGATCCTGAATCCAGGCTTTCATTCTTACTTTGCCGAAATGAAAGAGGAAAAGTCCCACGGACTGGTCGACAAAATGAAGGCCATCTTCAAAAACGAACAAGTTCCGCCCGAGCAAATCCAAAATGAACTGAAAAATCTTCCGTTCTTGCGTTCATTGGATCCTGCCATCCTCAAAGTCTTCATGGACCAAATGCGAGTCATTCAGTCTCCTCCGGGGATCGCCGTCTGCCAGCAAGGACAATTGCAGCGCAGTCTTTTTGTCCTTATGAAAGGGCAGTGTGCCGTTCTCAAGAAGAAAAATGAAACCGCAAAACCCAAGCGGGTTGCAACTCTGACTGAAGGAAGTATCTTCGGAGAAGTCGGTTTTTTCCTAGGCGAACCTCGAACCGCAGACGTGGTGACGGAAACCAATTGCCAAATCATCCGTCTGAAGTACCAAAACGAAGTCTTCGATAAACTCATTCAAAAAGAAACCGCGCGCAATCTTCAAAAACGCTTCTGGGTGATTCATTCCCTGCTGAAATCAAAAACCTTCCAGGGAATTCCGGATGATTGCTTTGATGCCTTGGTCTTCGCTGGAAACCTTAAAACAATTCCACCTGAAACCACAGTCTTCAAACAGGGCGATAACGGTGATAGCTGCTGTGTGGTCGTGCAAGGTCAAGTCGTCGTGATCAAAGACAACCAGGCCGTTCGGGTCATCGGGCAAGGCGATAGCTTTGGCGAAGTCGCCCTGATGTTGAATCAAGGCAAGCGCTCGGCGACAATCAAGACGCAGACTGAGACAGTGGTGCTGGAAATTCCTTTTGATCGTTTCTATCAGCTTTTGGCACATAATCTGATGCTGGCCTGCGAGTTCGAGAAGATTGCTCTCGGTTATTTGCAATCTGATCATCAGCGCTGATCAATTCCAAGCCAGCCTAAAAGATCGACAAAAAAATCGAACTTGCCAACCAGCAAAAACAAACGAACAATTAGTTATGGCTAAGATCCCTTTCGAGAAAATTCGCTCGCTGGTCGATCGGCGAAAACTATTTGAAGCACTTCTGCGCGAGCAGACTGAAATTCTCTGCAAAGGCGATGACGAATCTCTGTTTCATCTCAAGCCCATCTCTATCGTGGGTGACAATTTGATTCACGGGTGGATGGATCCCATCGAGAGCCTGCCTAAATCAGACACCGAAGTTCTAGCCAACTTCAGTGTGGGCCTTGAAAGATTCTTCTTTCACGCTCCGATGAAAATCATCAACGAGGAAGCTAGCTTTCAGATCAACTGCGACGTCTATCGTCTGCAGCGCAGATCATCTCTCAGATTAGCCATGCATTCGTCCTATGAAGTCTATATGGCCATCACAGGCTTTAATTCAAAGCCCGTGTACACTGTTGCCCAAGTCGCAGACCTATCTGCCGGCGGCGCCAGACTTTTCTTTTCGGACGTTGATTCGCCCATTCAGGCCGGAAACTCGAAACCCATCGATCTCAAAGTCGGAAATCAATTCAAAGCTGTCCTGCACCTGGGGCAAAAAAAGACCCTGGATGTGCAATGTGAAGTGAAGCACATCCAGCAGGGTGTGCATCGCGGAGCTGTGACCGAGTATTACGGAGTCGAGTTTGTCGACCTGACGCCGACTTTGAAGAATCGGCTCTTGTCGATGACGATGGATCTGCAACGTCGAATGACGATTGAAGAGTAATCTGAAGAATAGAAAAGTCTAAATCTTCTCCAGCCACCCAAAACGATCCGCGGTCTCGCCATATTGAATCGCCGTGATCTCATTGTACAAACGCTGAGCCGTTGGCCCAATCTTCTGATCATTCAAGACCAGGTCTTTACCCTGATAGTGCAATTTCCCGATCGGAGAAATCACCGCAGCTGTGCCAGTGCCGAAAGCTTCTTTCAGGCGGCCTTGTTCCATCGCCTGCAAGACTTCGCTGATGCCAAGCTTGCGCTCGGTCACCTTCATGCCATAAGAGCGGAGCATCTGCAGGGCGCAGTCACGTACGCCACCGGCCAAGATACTGCCATCAAGGCTTGGCGTGATGATCTCGTCGTCGATTTGGAAAAACACATTCATCGTGCCGACTTCTTCGATGTGTTTGTGATTCACATCCAGCCACAGAACCTGCGCATAACCTTTTTTCTTCGCCTCAAGGGCGGCCAAAAGGCTTGCGGCGTAGTTCGCACCGGCTTTTGTTGCACCCAAGCCGCCAGGGGCTGCGCGGATATAGTTTTCCTCGACCCAGATCGAAATTGGGTTGAGACCTTCTTTGTAGTAAGAACTCACCGGCGACAAAATCACATAAAACAGATACTCGTTCGAAGGACGCACGCCCAAGAAAGCTTCGGTTCCAATCAAAGTCGGGCGGATGTAGAGCGAGCAACCTCGCTCTTTGGGAACCCACTCTTTTTCAAGCTCCACTAATTTTCGAATTCCCGCCAGCATCAGCTCGGTTGGTGGGGCTTCCATGCACAAGCGGGCCGCACCCTGTTGCAGACGCCGGCAGTTGTACTCGGGGCGGAACAAAACAAAGTCGCCACTAGCTTGACGGAAAGCCTTCATGCCTTCAAACAGCGCCTGTCCGTAGAGAAGAACCGCCGCGCCCGGATCGATGTGAAAATTTTGGTAAGGAATGATTTCGGGCGTATGCCAGCCCTGCTTTTGAGAATATCGAACTTGGAACAGGTGATCCGTGAAGTACTGACCAAATCCCAAGGTCGAAGACGGCGGATGGGGTTTCAGTGTGGAGCTTTTCTGGATCGAAATATTCATTGGAGTCGTCTGCATCTCAGTCCTCAAAAGTGGGAATTGATGGGCGACAAAGTAACGCAGGAATGGAAGCCGGGTCAATCATGCTTCACTGCTGAGGCCACCTGAAATCAGGTCAATTTGCCCCGGGGAAGGCTTCAGCTAAAGGAGTTTGAGCGAGAGCAATGGCACTATCCTTGCGACGGTGATCGTTTAATTGCAAACCAGCAGACTGAAGGAGGTCAAATGGTCCATCATACTCAAACTTGGATTCTCGCTCTTGTCTCAACACTTGTGACAGGTGCCTTAATCGGGTGCGCGTCTTCGCGAAATCAAACCAAGGTTCAAACGACCAAGGAGACCACGCAGACCCACACAGCCAGCCAGGCGGCTCCACCGGCACCTACAGCTGATACAGCAGCGACTGAGCCCAACATGGCGGCGCCATCGACCCATGAAGAGGACAGTTTGGTTTCAAGTATTGAATTTGCCCGGGGACAAAGAACTTTGAATCCCGAAGCCACCGCCGAGCTAAACCGAGTGCTCAGTGAAGCGCGCGAAAAGGGAGAAGTGGCCGGCGTTGATATCATCGTTTGGCCGGATTCGGCCGCGACTGCCAAGATGGGAAAAGCGCAGAGCCGTTCGGCCATTGAGACGGCTCGTCAGCGTGGAGAGAATATTGAAAAATACGTCGATCGCATGGAGCCTGCGGCCAACGTGCAGGTTCATAATATGGCGACCAGACCCGACGCCTTTATGAATTACCTCAATGCCCAGGATGAAATGACGAAAGAAAAACTAGCGCAAGCTGGTCTTGCAGCGGATCCCGAGACCGACGAAGTCAAAGGTCGCACGTCGTCTGCTGTGATTCTGATTAAAATGAAATAAGGAGATCAAAATGGACAAAAAGCAAACGCCAAAATCTGACATCCCACCCAAAAACCCCAGCAACCAGCATCCCACGGATGTGCCAGAAAAACCGAACACTCCGAACGAGCCAAGGCGCTACGATGAGTCGGATCCGAACTGGAGAAATCCAGACGTGCAGATGCGGCACGATCAAAATCCGAACGTCAATGTTTCGAAAGGTGTTTAGTTAGCCGCGATTTTGTTGGTGGACCCACTCTTCCAGTCGGTCCACTAAAATTTCGGTCTCGCCATCATTTAGTTCCCGAGCGGACGCTTCCATTTTTTCACCTAAAAGTGAAAGTTCTGGAAATCCAAAGGACGAACCATTGCCTTTCAGATTGTGGCCAATGGTTTGAATGGTTTCGAAATCGCGTCGTTGCAGACATTCGCGGCAGCGAACGAGGTCGGCAAAGCGCCGGGTTGTGTATCGCCGGCGCGCTTCCATGTCGATGATCTTTTCGGAGTCGCTTCTTCTGCTGTCCAGCCTTAAATTCAGACTCATGTTTCCCCTCATGAATGAATCTTAAATCATATTTTCAGCCCGCATTTCCTGAAGTTTGCGATACAAAGTCTTACGATCGATCTCCAGGTCTTTGGCCGTCTTTTCTTTCGCCCAGCTATTCTTCTCCAAAACGTGCTTGATGTATAGCTTCATCATCGTGTCGGCAGGCATAATGGATTCGCCAGCCAGATTCTTAACATTGAAGGCTGTTGTTTCTGTGTGCGGAGTCGGTGCTCCTTCAAAGAAATCCAGCAGATCATCAGCTTCGATCGTGCGTCCCTGTGAAAGAACAATGGCGCGCTCGATCGTATTTTCAAGCTCACGCACATTTCCTTTCCATGGATTGCGCAAAAGTTTCTCTAAGGCGAGCTTAGCGAATCCCTTGGCTGGGAAATGATTCAGCGCCGAATACTTTTTTAGGAAAAATTCAGCCAGCGGAATGATATCGTCCACACGCTCGCGCAAAGGCGGGATGTAGATTGGAATGACGTTCAAACGGAAGAACAAGTCCTCGCGGAAACGATTTTCCTGCATCTCTTTTTTCAAATCTTTATGAGTCGCTGAAATAATTCGGACATCGATTTCGCGCATCTGATTTTCGCCGATGCGTTTGATCTTACGTTCTTGTAGAACACGTAAAAGCTTCGACTGCAATTGAATGTTCATGTCGCCAATTTCATCCAGGAACAGTGTTCCGCCTTCAGCTTCTTCAAACAGACCGATTTTCTTTTCAATCGCACCAGTGAAGGCCCCTTTGGCGTAACCAAAAAGTTCACTTTCCAGCAAATTTTCAGGAATGGCCGAGCAGTTGATGGCAACAAACGGTGCTTTCGCACGAGTGGAGAGATTGTGAATCGAACGGGCGATCACTTCCTTTCCGGTTCCGCTTTCGCCGCAAATAAACACATTCGACTGGCTAGGAGCCACGCGCTTGGCCAGTTCCAGGGCGCGCAAGAAATTGGGGCTTTTTCCGATGACACTTTGAAGGCCGGTGCCTTCTTTGGTATGGATCGCCGCTTTCAGAGTTTGGTTTTCGCTCTTCAATTTTGAAAAGTGCAAGGCGCGCTCGATGGAAACAAGCAATTGCGGGAAGTGCAAAGGTTTGACGACAAAGTCAAAAGCGCCGACTTGAATCGCCTCGATCGCTGTTTCGACCGCACGATTGGATGTGGCGACAATGATCGGAATTTCGATGTCTGTTGTTTCGCGAAATTTACGAATGAAATCGATGCCAGACATGCTTGGAAGCTTCAGATCCGTGATGATGGCGTCGACTTTCAATTTGTCTTTGGCAAAGTCCTTCAGAACATTTTCAGGATTGTCATAGCCAATCGTTTCAAAGCCTTTTTGTCGGAAAAAGGCGATCACCATCTCTTGAACGTCGATGTCGTCTTCGATGATTAGGATTTTATGGTTGGTCGGGTGGGCTTGAGGCGCTGATTGGGGTGCCGAGTTCGGCCCTAGATGAGAGCCGGAAAAGGCCGCTGGGTTTGGGTGAGAGGCGTTTCCAGAGTAAGTTGATCCATGATGAGGGGTATTTTGTTGCATCCGTGTACCTCGCTTTCCACACAGTTATAGGTCGCGTAGACTAATTCCCCAAGAAAAAACGAATTATGCCCCGTTTCCTATTTTGCTACATGCCATATGCTTTTTGGGGCATGGCCTGCAAATTGCCTCAATGAATCAAAACCGAGGAGGGCGATGGAACGCTTTTCTTGCATCAAAAGGAGGATCCTATGCTACGTGCTGCGTTGGTATTTTTTGTGCTCGGATTGCTGGCCATTATTTTTGGGGCCACGGGTTTTGCTGGTTTGTCGATTGATATCGGACGAACCCTTCTCATTGCATTTTTAGCTCTCGCCGTGATTTCTTTTTTGGCAGGCGTGTTGGGTGGAAAAACCCCGCGCAGTCTGCCGTAAGAAAGGAGTTGTTGCGTGAACTTAATGGCAGCGGACCTGAACTCGGAAACGCCTGAGCCTTTTCTTCAGCGAGATGAACTTTTTAGCCTTCGGCGAAAGCGCATCTTGATGGTGGAAGAGGACTGGGATTTTTCACAACTTCTGGCTGGTCTCTTGACCAGACATCTCGATATCGAGGTGGAGGTTGTGAAAAATCCCTATCAGGCTTTAAGCCGAATGGTGCACGAGCCATTCGATGTTCTGGTCTTAGATAGCAAATGGAATCCTTACCAAGCTCTCTTGGAAGCCGAGCAATTTCTCGAGCCTTTGATCGAAGGCAATCTTGCGGAAATCGGCAAAGTTCCGGTTTTGGTGTTGACCTCGGATCCGGGATTTTCCATGCAGGGCTTGGAGAGTCATTATTTTAAAATCGTTTCAACCGTGCAGAAACAATTTGAGATCGAGGGTACCGTTCAGAAAGTGGAAAGCGAATTGAACGATATATTAGAACTTTAAAGTCGATCTTTAAAGATTTCTTGATCTCTTAAAGGCGGTGATCATGTCCCGGGTTTGTGATGTTTGTGGTAATAAATATGACAAGATGATGAAAATCACCAAGGGTGAGGAAGAGTTTTATTTCGATAGCTTCGAATGTGCAATTCACGCCTTGGCGCCTCGATGTGATCACTGCGAAGTTCCCATTGTAGGACACGGCCTCGAAGAAGAAGGTCTCTTCTTTTGTTGTGCAAACTGTGCTCGTCAGGCGGGTCAGGAGCACTTTGTCGACCGCATTTCTGACGTCCCAATGTGAAGATCTTGTGACAAATATTAAGCCTCTGTTGCGGCTCTGAAGCGGCGGTCCCTTTCAGCCGATAAATCAGGTGATGTGGTGGCTGATATCTTTGCTTATATTTTGTCTAGGTTTGATCGGAGAGATGCTCTGGAAGATTCGCCGTCTCCAAGTTCAAGTGCGCGAACAGCAGAAATCTCAGGCTCAAATTGAAACCCTTATGAAGATGTCGCCGGCGGCCCTGTTTCAGGTTTCGACCGAAGCGAAATGTCTGTATGTGAATCAGGCTTGGTGTCAGTTTACCGGTTTGTCTTCGCAAGATGCCTTGGGTGATGGTTGGAAGTCAGGACTGTTGCTGGAAGATGTAGATCGGGTCATGTCGGTATGGCGAGCCGGGATTCAGAAGAAAGAACCGGTGCAGGTGCACTATCGCTACCGCTCGAAAGAGGGAGATCTTCGCTGGATTCACACCAAGGGCGTGCCTCACTTCGACGAAACGGGCGAGCTTGTTTGCTACTACGGGGCCTCGATTGATTTTTCGAAACAAAAACAGATCGAGTCCGAGCTTCGTGAAAGCCAAAAGCTGATCGAAGAGCAAAGACTGAAGATCATTCATTCTGAAAAAATGAGTGCGCTGGGCGAGATGGCCGGTGGAATCGCACATGAGATTAATAATCCTCTGGCTGTGATCGAGCTCAATGCAGGACAGTTAAAGCGAAGACTGAAGCAGGCCGAGGCTCCAGAGGAATTATCTTTTTATACCGAGCGAATTTCGGGAACTGTGGCTCGGATTGCCAAGATCGTCAAAGGGCTGAAGATGTTTGCGCGCGACGGAGAGTCGGATCCCTTTGAGGCGGCCTCTGTATTCACCTTGATTCAAGAGGCCGTCGAATTTTGCCAGGGGCGGTTTCATCAGCACCATGTGAATATCGATGTGCCTTATTTTCCAAAGTCTCTAACCGTCGAATCCCGGGCTGTCCAGCTGTCGCAGGTGTTCTTGAATCTATTGAACAATGCCTTTGATGCTGTTCATGGAAAACCAAGTCCCTGGGTGCGTGTCGATGTCCAGGAACAAGGTGATTGGGTTGAAATCCGGGTCACGGATAGCGGGCCCGGAATCGCGCCGGAAATTGCCGCGAAAATCATGCAGCCTTTTTTCACCACCAAAGAAGTCGGGAAGGGAACGGGTTTGGGGCTTTCCGTTTCACAGGCGATTGTCAGAAGCCATGGCGGCACTCTCGAATTGGACCGACAAGCGACAAATACCTGTTTTGTCGTGCGGCTTCCAAAGTTTCAAAACCCGGCTGAAGTTCGCCGGGCAAACTAAATAAAATACAACTGAGTGTATTTCGTCATTCTGTGCTGCCTGTGGCATTTGCGTTGCAGTCGCAAATGCTGGAGGTTCTCTATGGAAAAAACATCCGTTCGCGAGAAAAGAACTGCTTCCCGACATGCACCCCTGGAAGGTGAAATGACGAAAAAAATTGAAAGCTACACCGCTCGTATTCCGTCACTGGGATTTCTGGGCCTGGCAGCTGGAAGTCTTGCAATTTCGGCTGGCCTTGCGGTGGCCACTCGCCGTAAAAACATGGCCAATTTTGTGGGCCTGTGGGTTCCAAGCTTCTTGCTTTTAGGGATCTACAACAAGCTCGTAAAGCTGGAAGGCTCGGATTTTAAAACTCCGCCTCAGAACCTTCACTGAAGTCCGACTGAGACATCTGAAACATTCCCCATGCATTAAAACGCATCGGGAGAATGTTTGAAAAATCGGAAAATCCCTGGTCAGAGGCGCGAAAAAAACTTCGACACTTTCTGAACAATGGTTTTTTTGTCATTCCTTTGGTCATTCAAGGTGATCCAAGAACGCGTATTTCATTTCGAATTTCTCTTGAAAGCCTCACAATGAAAGCATTCAAGGAGACGAGATATGAAAACGCAATTTCGTGTCTTAATGTTGGTTGCGGCATTTGTGGTTGGTGGTTGTCAGAAATCAGGGACGAATGGCTCGACAGAAGTCGAGCAGGCTGTTGATTCGGCTCTCTCTCAGAAGAGTTGCTCTGAGGGTCCATCACGCGACGTTTCTATTGTCGGCCTTGAAAATCTCAAATCGGGACAAAAGGCTCGCTTGAGCTTGAGTGAAGGTGTGAATTGTAACGACGCCAAGGGTGCCTTGTGGAAAGTCGGCCAAACATTGGTTGGTTCCGGCCAGACCATTGAAACCGAAATCAAAGGCAGCGGTAACTACGTTTTGTCTGTTGAGATCCCAAATCAATCAAAGACAATGGCGTCTCAAAATAAGACGGGCGATTCCTCTGATGTTTTGTCTGTTTCAGCTAAAATCACAGTCACAGATTCGGGCGTGATGGTTGTCGGTCCGCAGGCCGGAACTGCTGATATGACTTATTCTTTCTCGCTGGCAATTCCAACTGGGGTTCAGGTCACTTCAGCTCAGTGGAGCTTTGGTGACGGTTCCGCTCCTGTGAGCTCATTGGCAGCGGTCAGCCATACTTTCCCAGAAGGTGTTTATCAAATGCATGTCGCTTTGACATTGGCAGATGGTAAAACAGAAAGCCTGCAGCATCAGATTTCTTTGTTGCCTGTACCAGATGGCAAATACTGCCCGCTGGATCAATTGGATATTGTCGGTGCCACTGAAATTCCAGTGGGTCGTGGAATGGATTTTTCAGTTAATCTTTCAACATGCTTGAAATCAGTCGTGACCAGTGTGTCTTGGGACTTTGGCGATCAGTCTGCTGATGTTTCGGGTGTATCGGCACGACATGCCTTTGATGCCGTCGGTGTTTATATCATCACGGTTGAAGTGAATTTGGGTGGCGGACAGTCTGTTTCTTTGATTCGTGAAGTTCAGGTTGTTGACAACTTGGAGACAATGCCAGGTCCAACGCCTGCACCAAATCCAAACCGCTGCATCGGCTTTGGCACAACACGCGTGATTGATGGCAACACTTCGACCGAGCAGCGTGCTTGCGGTCAAGATGGAATGAAAGAAGTGACTTCAAAAGAGCAAATCACTCAAACTTGCAGCCAAGTCGGTGAAGGTCTTGAGTGGGTTGAAACCTCTCGCACAACTGTCGTTGTGTCGGAAGGTGCTTGCATGGGTCAGTCTTGTAACTTGATCACTGAAAACGGAGCCGAAGTTCTGAAAAACGGCGAGTCCCGCACTTTGTACAGCTCAAAATCTCCAGTCGGCTCTTGCCAAGACGTTCAGTCAGTTCGCACTTGCACAAACGGGGTGTTGTCAGGTTCGGACACAGCCAAGTATCTGAGCTGCAACGCTGGTTGCGGTGATTTTGGAATCCACGGCACGACTGTTGTTGGTGTTGTGGTCGGTGAAGTTTCTGTTCCAGTTCAATGTCAGTGGGGCGAGACAGGTGTGACCAGCACTTACAGCCAAATTGCTGACAAGTCTTGTAACAATGGAACCGTTGTCACTTCGAACACCCGCCAAGGCGATATCAAAACAGCTGGCGTTTGCCCTGTGTACAAATGGGCTTCGACTGACAACTGGACCGCATGTTCTGCTGATTGCGGTGGCGAGCAGGCTCGTATCATCGAATGCCGTGATGCAGCCGGTGTCGCGGTTGCGGACGAGCGCTGCGGAGCTCGTCCATCTCCAGAAGTTCGCGTTTGTGATGGCAACCCAGAAGCCGTTGCAAAATCAGAAAGCAAAGTGACAACAGAAGAAGCTCCAAGCTGTGCGACTTGCCCGAAAAATCAAATCGGTGTGATCGTGAAAGAGCGTGATGTGACCACGACTGTGGTGACAGCTTGTGTGAACCACACAATTGAATCTTCGACTGTGGTGACAAACGGTGCCTGGAGAACTGAGTCTTACTGCCGCGATTTGACTCCGGCTCGTTGCTCGCAGGACAGCCTTAGCAATGATCAAGCTCATGCTCGTCACCAGTGGATGGTGAAGTGCCAAGGCACCAACCCGGTGATCAAGGAGTTCCTGACTCAGTTTGAAGAAGTGAAGTACCAAGGTCACGGTCTGGACACTGCCGGCCGCGTCTTGTACCCAACTTTCATGAGCACTCAGACCAAGAAGCCTTGGATTGCTCCGAAAACAGCCAGCGCTTCGTGCACGATTCCAGAGAATGTATATGTCGCAGGCGTGTGCTTGTCTTCTTGTGCGACTCCAGAGCAGCAAATCCTGGTCGAGCGTGAGAACAAGTTCAAATACATGTCCTTCATCGATGCTTTGACCCAAAACGTTCCTCAGGTTGCGACTTTGCAAAGCAATAGCACAATGGCAAGTAAAGAGCTGGCTTCGACGAAGGTGGATGTTTGGGTGACTGAAATGCTGGATGGCGACCATGATATCCTGATCTTCAATATGAAGTCGGGTGGTCAATTGAAGCTGACAACCAATCACCCCATCTTGACGGCTGATGGCGTGATGAAGATTTCAGGCGACTTTAAAGTCGGTGAATCATTGGTTCAATTGGGTGGAAAACTGGATCCAATTGTTTCGATTGAAAAAGCAGTTCATCATGGTAAGGTTTATAATGTGTTCGTGAAATCAAGCGATCTTCGTAAGAACGTCGTGGTCACGAACGGTTACTTGAACGGAACAGCTTTCTACCAAAATGAAGGTGCGAAGTTCTTAAACCGTGCGATGTTCCGCGAAAACTTGTTCCGAGGCGCTTTCCCTGAAGAGAAAAAGTAAGGGATGAAACGAGAATTAAAAGTTAGAAGTTAGAAAATTTAGAGAGCAAACATGCAGAAAAAACACCTTGTTACGGCAACCATCATCGTGATTTTAATTCTCGCAGTCGGGATCTTTCTGAGGAAAGGTCCCGCTGCTGTTTCTGGCGATCCCTCTCAAATGGGAGACGTGACCAAAGACGGCGATGAAAACGAAGCCGATGACAAGGTCGATCTTTCGGGATTGAATAAAGACGGCACGGCCATCAAGAGCACAACCAATCTGCAATCTCCGCCACCGCAGGTGACCTGGACCCCAGAGATGAAAGCTCGCCTGAAGGCCTTTCAAACGCTGCAAAACAAAAGTGTTATGACTCCCAAGGAAGAGGACGAGCGTCTGGCCCTTTTGCAGGATGCCGATCTGATCGCCAAGATTTCAAACACCTTGCGAAGCCGAACGGCTCAGCAAGATCCGCAGTTTGAAGAAAATCAAAATATCGGAATCGATCTTCTGGTCGAGGCGTTGAAAGGTGGCAACGAGCAAGCGGCGATCGACGCGATCTGGGAGCAGATCCGCGACGGCCAGGTGGAAGATGTGAATATTCCACTGGCCCAGCGCAAAGTTTTAGGTGGCATCAAGGGCGAGCTTTTGTATCACGCGACAGCTTTGCGTCCGGATGCATTTCAGGATGTTGAAATCGATCTGCCAGGACCTGCCAGCCAGAAAATCTGGAAGAATGTGCAAGGTCAGCATGAAATGAATCTCGATAGCTCGCAAGCTGAAATGGACGAGCGCGAGAAGCGGCTTAATCAGCCGGAGCCTCAGACGGACGAGTAGAGTTTGAAAGCTTGGCTTGCAGTTTCTTCCACTCGTGCTCGGTCATCAAGGTGACGGATTCGGTGTTCGGATCAAATAAAATTCGCACATGACCTTTCGAGATTTGCTTGAGGATCTGGGCGATCTTCGTTTCCGTCTCGATTTCCTGACGTCCGTAATCGGTGCCTTCACGCAGAACAAAAGATTCCACCAATGCTTTTAAAACTTCCGGTGACAAGGTGCCGGCCGGAATTTCGATGGGTGGTTTGTTGTCTTGGCTTTCCGTTTTCATGATTTGACTGTCTCACGGCCAGCAGGAGATGCAAGGCTGGCTTGAAATTTCGCATCGCCTCTCATAGGATCACAGTATGCAATATGAAAAAGTGGGACGCGTGAGCAGTGCGTCTGTTTTAAAATGCACAGGTAAATCTTGGGATCAGTGGGTTGAGCTTTTAAACAATCAAGGTGCTGCCAACTGGACCCACAAGGAAATCGTCGCCTTCCTCAAGAAAAAGTACAAACTGGGTCCTTGGTGGCAGCAAGGTGTGACTTCAGGATATGAAATCGCCATTGGCCGCAAAGTCGAAGGACGCAATGACAAAGGCGAATACTCGATCGCCGCCAATCGGACGGTTCCTGCCGATGTGAAGGTGTTGTGGAAATTTCTGTTGTCGGAAAAAGGTCTCTCTCTCTGTGGCTGAAGCCGATCTCCGGATTCAAGCTGGAAAAAGGTTTTGTTTACGAAACCGAAGACGGGGTCTTTGGTGAGGTTCGAACTTTCAAAACTTTCGAGCGCATTCGCTTGACTTGGCGAGAGAGTGATTCCGAGTCTCGCACGGTTGTGCAATTGATGGTTCACAAGCGTCCCAACGGCAAATCCACAATCGGAGTCCAGCACGAAAAACTGCGCGATGGCCGTCAGCGCAATCGCCTGCGCGCGCATTGGAAAGCCATCATGGAATCGATTATAGAGCATTTTTAAGGCTTTGGCTGGCCTGTTTCAATTTCTGAAACAGTGTTTCAGAAATCCAATTGGCTTTCGCCAAATGCTCCCGTAAATTGGCTTTATGACCGAGACGAATTTTATCCAATTTCTGGATCAAGAGTTTAAAGCTCGCCAAAGCCGAAATCCCAGCTACTCGCTGCGGGCCTTTGCGCGAAGCCTTGAGGTCAGTCCGGCGCAGCTCAGTCAAATTCTTTCCGGCAAGCGAAACCTCACTTTGAAAACGATCCATCGAATTTCAAGCAGGCTTTCTCTGTCTCCGCTCGAAAAAGAAAATTTTCTGAAAGACTGGTCGACTCAAAAAGAAAGTCACGAGATTCGCCAAAAACGCGTTCTTCAAGACGACGAGTTTAAAATCATTTCCGATTGGTACCATTTCGCAATCTTAAGTCTCGCCCAGATCAAAGAGTCCTCGACAAACTCACTATGGATTGCCGAGCGTTTGGGAATTTCCGTCTGGCAAGCGAAAGAAGCGGTTCAACGACTGCAGCGCATGGGAATTTTAGGGCCAGGGCCCAAGCTTGAGCAAATCACCGAGCCGCTATCAGTCGTGAGCGATGTGCCGTCCGAGGCCATTCGCGGCTACCACCAGAAAATTTTAAACAAAGCACAAGAGCAGCTGGAAAACGTGCCGGTGGACGAGCGCGATTATTCCGCCATGACTTTTTCTGTTTCAAAAAAGAATATCAAACGTTACCGAAACCTGATCGAGAAATTCCAAGACGATCTCACCAAAGTGGCCAGGCCATCTGCCGAGGACGAGATCTATGTGATTTCCTGTCAGCTTTTCCCCCTTCAGACCTATCCGGAAAGGAAGTCCAAATGACTTCAGTCAAATCCTACTTTTGCATCGTGATCAGCGCCTTGTTCTTCACCGCTTGTGCCAGCACCCATCCCGGAGTGATGGGAAAAACTGTCAGCTCGACAAATGATCTGCATTTGGTTTTTAGTGGTGAATGGAACAAAGACAATAGCGATGACACGAATATTTTTATCGATGTGACGATGGAAAACAGATCCGGGATCTGGGCGCATATCGACCAGATCGACGTCGAATTTCCAAACGAAGGAAATGTCGCGCACAACGTGATTGTTGGAACTGATCTCAAAGCCTGGGCCGACAGCGCCTCGATTCGGGAGAAGAAAAGCAATCATAACATTGAGATGGGAATTGCGAGCTTGCTGGCGGCCGGAGCTATCCTGATGGTTGCCGCCGTGGCCTCAGGCGGAAAAGGTGGTGGTTCTTCTTCGGCAGCTCAGGGATTGGCGACAGCTGGAATGGCGGCCTACGGGGTAGGTGTGACGGCGGGAACAGTGCGGGCTGTGAAGATGGAACTCAAACGGGTTGAGCGTGGTTTTACAGTTCCAGAATCGCATATCTACGCACCGGTCACGATTCCGTCGAATGGCTTTGCGCAAAGATGGGTGCTTGTGAATATTCCCGCAGGCGTGAAGAATGCCGCCAAAATGATGCGGGTTAAAATTCACACGGTCGAAGGCGGTGACGGTGTGATTGACATTCCTTTGATTCAAGATCCAGGTCCGCAAAGAATCTAAGTTTGGAGACAGCTATGAAATTGCAAATGATGATCTCAAGCTTGCTGGTGATTACCGGAGCCGCTTCGGCGCAAGCTCAGAACCGGGTCGGCAACGGCGGTGACGGGATCTTGTGCGAGAAACAAGGTGAGCCGTCCAAGGCCGAACTTCTGGATTTTTACGAGTCTGACGAAAAGCGAATTGAAACCGAGGCGCCTTATGCGGAAGTGGTCGAGGCCCGTCTGAAAGCTCTGGGAAAAGTGAATGCGGCCTGGTCTGAGACTTTGCTGAAACGCTGGAAGACGATGAAAAGCGAGATCGAGTGGAAGAAAGATATCGAGCTTGTGGATGTCGAGGACTCAAAGCACCTGTACGCGCCGTCAGACAAGAATTGCAAACTCAAACAGATTGCGCTTCGCCGGAATGAAGTGGCCGGCAATCAAGCGCGCTTTGTGATCGACGATAACTTCTGGCAGATGATGAAGCCGGTGTCACAGGCAGGGCTTGTGATGCACGAGCTGGTCTACGAGCATTTCTTCAAGCTAGGTGAAACGAATTCTGTCAAAGCCCGCGCGATGAATGTCTATTTATTCTCTCCTGATCTGGAAGCGCAAGGAAGTGATGGCTTCTGGAGAATGGTGAAAAGCCTGAAGGTTCCAATTTATAAAAGGTAGCCTGATCAAATCAATCCGAGCTGGGATTAAAAAAATTCGACGGAATTTTGCTTTTGATAAAGTATTTCTCGGCGATTTTTCTCAAGGTTCCGTTTTCTCTGATTCTTTCGACGCCGGCTTCAATGGCTTTGTAGACTTTTTCCGAGTCCGGAGTTGTTTTCACGACGATGGCCAGGGGAATTTGATAAACGGGTTCCGGGGATTTGATGATTCGATCTTTGGCTGGGTCTTTAGCTAGAAATTCATCGGCCGTGATATCCAAGGCCATGGCAGCATCCGCTCGGCCCCGCTCAACCATCATGAACAAGCTTGGAAATTCGACGACTTCGTTGGGCGTAATTTGGTGGTCCTTTAAAACCTTCACGATCGAACTTCCTAGCGGGGCGACAAGGCGATACGGTTTTAAGGTTTGAAAATTAAATTGAGAAAGCTTGGCAACCGGAGAATCTTTCATCATGTAGACCATGAAGCTGGCTCTTCCGATATAGATGGACTTAACGCTTTTATCTTTAATTTGATCTGTAAAATGTAACGAAGTGCCGACATAAACCGTGATTTGGGATGGGTTTCGGGTCAGGGTCTCGTTGACAGCTCGATAGATGGGATAAAACTTATAGTTCAGCTTGTAATTCGAACCTTTTAAAGCGGCTTCAAGAATATCAATTTCCATCCCCTTTTTCTTGTTCTGTATGACTTCGTACATATAAGGGGGGTAATCAAACGTGACCACATTGACGTCTATGGCTTTGGCAAAGCTTCGAACGCTGACCAGCATCAATAAGAGAATTGTGATGGGGATCCGGTTTCTCATTTTCTCAATTGTAAAATGGGTTGCTGATTTTTGTTAAAGAATTTCTTCCTTTAATTAGGCAAAAGTACGGTTTCGGTCCGGATTCTTTTGTCATGTCCCATTAAATGGTTTTGGGTCCGGAACAGCGGTTGCAGAACGGGGAACTTTCCGAGAAAGTGGTGGGATATGAATTCCAGTATTTCCAGTTCGTTAGACGCTCTTTTGAATCAAACCTTTCAACTATCTGGTTTTCGCCCCGGACAGCGCGAGATTATTACCGCGGTCCTGGCGAAAAAGGATGTCTTGGCGGTTTTACCGACTGGGGGCGGAAAGTCGCTTTGCTATCAATTACCGGCCGTATTCTCTGGAAAGCTTGTGATTGTGATTTCACCGTTAATTGCATTGATGAAAGATCAAGTCGCCAATCTTCGCCGCAATGGAATTTTGGCCGGCGCCCTGCATTCGGGGCAAAGCGAAGATGAAAAACGAAATGTGTTCGCTGAGATCGAGCGAGGAACTGCTTACGTTTTGTATTTGTCCCCAGAACGTGCTCAAAAGGATGGATTCAAGGCCTGGATTCAGAAAAAATCCATTGCCCTTTTTGCCGTCGATGAAGCGCACTGTGTTTCGCAGTGGGGCCATGATTTTCGTGAAGAGTATGCTCAGCTCAGAATTTTAAAAGAACTTCGTCCGGATGTGCCGATCTTGGCTCTGACGGCATCGGCGACGCCCACCGTATTGGCCGATGTGGCCAAAAATTTGATGCTGCAAAAGCCAGAAAAAATGGTTCACGGATTTTATCGTTCAAATCTTTATTATCAAGTGCAAGTCTGCACCGACGATCAAGAAAAGACCGCCATGCTTTTGCAGGCCTTGAAGCAAAATCCGGCCGGACGCGTGCTGATCTACTGCGGAACTCGGAAAGTGACAGAAGATCTGGCGGCCTTCTTAGAGAAAAGTTTCTCGCAGGTCGGATACTATCACGCGGGGCTGAACACCGAAGAACGAAACCGCATGCAGCAGTCCTATATGGATGGCGAGCTTCGGATTTTGGTTGCGACCAATGCGTTTGGAATGGGAATCGACCAGCCAGATGTGAGACTGGTTGTGCATTATCAGATGCCGGCCAATATCGATTCTCTGTATCAAGAGATGGGCCGGGCAGGACGTGACGGAAAACACTCGACTTGTCTGATGCTGTATTCGAAAAAGGACAAGGGACTGCAAAGTTATTTCATTCAAAATTCGCAGGCGGTGAAAGAGATCAAGGCTTTGCGCTGGAGAAATTTGGATGCGCTGGTCAATTATTCAGAAGGCGGGGAATGCCGTCACCGTGAGATCTTAACTTACTATAAAGATTCTCAGCGGATTCAAGATTGCGGGCACTGTGACTGTTGTGATCCCACGTCGGACCGACGAATTCAACAGCCAGCGCAAGTCCCAACTGTTGTCCTTCGCACGAAAACAGAAAAATCCAAAAAGAGTGCTAAGTCCACGGGGGCTTTGATTTTAGACCCAACACAAGAGTCCAGGTTTCAGGCTTTGCGGCAGTGGAGAAAAGACAAAGCGACCGAGCTGGATCTGCCAGCCTTTGTGGTTTTCAGCGATCGAACATTGCGGGAATTGGCGGTTCAGAACCCGAATTCCATGGACTCGCTTCGACAGATTCATGGAATTGGCGAGTCGAAACTAGAGAAATTTGGCTGGGATTTGCTGGCCGAACTTTCGGCGCAGTAAATAGAGTAACTACTTTACTCTATTTTTTTCTTCACTTCTGTAACCGACCGGTGCAGTCTCCACCCCATTGATGAAATTGAATCGATAGGGGTGAAATATGATTCGACTAAAAGATATCAAAGAGTGCTGCACTCTGACTGTGATTATCGCCAGTCTCGGTTACTTTGTGGATCTGTTCGACATCACTTTGTTCGGTGTCGTGCGTGTGACCTCACTGAAAGACCTGGGCCTGACCGATCCTCAACAAATTCTTTCTAACGGTGTCTTTATCTACAATGCCGGCATGATCGGGATGATGATCGGTGGTCTGTTGTGGGGAATCCTGGGCGATAAAAAAGGACGTTTGTCTGTTTTGTTCGCGTCGATTCTTTTGTACTCCCTTTCAAATATCGCCAACGCCTTCGTTTGGGATACGACCAGCTATGCGGTCTGCCGATTCTTGGGTGGACTGGGTCTGGCCGGCGAATTGGGTGCGGCGATCACATTGGTTAGCGAATCTCTGCCAAAAGAAAAGCGCGGGATCGGGACAACGATTGTGGCGACCAGCGGGATGCTTGGAATCGTGGCTGCGGCCCTGATTGGTCAGCAGCTTCCTTGGAAGGGTGCTTACGTTTTGGGTGGTTTGATGGGCTTGGCCTTGTTGGCGGCTCGAATCAAGATGCACGAATCAGCAATGTTTGCGAAAGTTTCGGCTGACGATAATGTTTCACGCGGAAACTTCTGGATGATCTTCAAGGGCGAGCGATTGGGTCGCTATCTGTCTTGTATCGCGATTGGAATTCCAATTTATTTCAC
>CBIHPB010000003.1:0-31749 GCA_966211485.1 uncultured Bdellovibrio sp. | reverse complement strand
CAAACACAAAATCGCATCGAATTTCATTTCGCCTGAAGTATTGAATTTGAAAATATCGGCTTGTTCGTATTGCACGTCGGTCTTTGAGGCGACTGGCGAGATTTGTTTTTTTGCAAAGCCCAGCATCTCTTTTGAAATGTCGGCGACCACGGCCTTTTGAAACTGCCCTGATGCCAAAACAGCTGCCGTGATTTCACCAGTTCCGCAGGCGCAATCAAGAAGACTTCCCGAAGTCGTCCCTAAAAGTTCGCGCACAATATTTAAGCGCATGCGGAATTCGTGATTGCGGCCGCTTTTCTTGTCCGAGAAAAAGTGCTGATAGTCGGAAGACAGCTGATCGAAATGCGCTTTGACTTCTTGTGCGTGACTCATGTGAAAGGATTCCTTTAAAGGGCGATGTCTTTAACCCAGCTCAGATTTTTCTTGTACCACTCGACCGTCAGATCCAGGCCTCGGTCGAAACCGATTTCCGGCTTCCAGCCCAAAAGTCTTTCGGCTTTGGAAATGTCGGCCCAGGTTTCTTTGATATCGGCTTTGTGAAACTCAAATCCCTGGATCTGAGCCTTTTTGCCAAGACGCTGTTCGATGCCTGAGATCACAGTTTTCAAACTGATTGGATTTTTCCCGCCACCGAGGTTGATGATTTCATATCCCAAAGACTTGGATGCCAAGACTGTACCGCGAGCAATGTCGTCGATATAGGTGAAGTCCCGAGACTGAGCCCCATCGCCGAAAAGCTCGAGAGGCTGATTTTGATCGATCCACTTGATGAAGCGGAAGATGCTCATATCAGGACGTCCCGCTGGCCCATAAACAGTGAAATAGCGGACGATCGAAACGTCGATTCCATAAAGGAAGTGGTACGAGTAAGCCATTACTTCAGCCGCTTTTTTCGAAGCAGCGTAAGGTGAAATCGGCGTGTTGACAGCCAGATCTTCCGAGAATGGCATCTTCTGTCCGGCATACAGCGAAGATGTCGAAGCCAGCACGAATTTCTTCACACCATGCTTTTTCATCGCATCGAGAAGATTCAAACTGCCATGCGCATTTGTGGTCATATAGACATGCGGATTTTCCATGCTGTAGCGAACGCCTGCGCGAGCGGCCAGATTGAAAACCACATCAAAGCGATGATGGGTAAAAAGACGATCCAAAGCCTCACGATCTTCGATATCCATTCGTTCAAAAATCAGACCTGGAATTTTCTGCAAGCTCTGCAAGCGATGCTCTTTCAGGCGAACATCGTAGTAGTCGTTCATATTGTCGATGCCGACAACTTCCACGCCCTGTGCGGAAAGAATCTCGCAAACCTTGGATGCGATAAAGCCGGCGGCCCCTGTGACCAAAACTTTTTTCATAGGCGGCCGTCGCTTCCTTCGCGTGGCAGGAAGCCCTTCACGTCGAAAATAACTTTGTTCGAGCGATTGAGATTCGACCAGCCGATTTCGCGGAACTCTTCATGTGCGACCGCGATGACAATGGCCGAGTAAGTATCGATCTTGCTAAGGGCCGTGCCATCGATCGGAGTCAGATTGTATTCGTGTTTCAGATCTTCCTTCAGCGCATGCGGATCGTAAACATCCACCGCACAGCCAAATTCTTTCAGCTCTTCGATCACGTCGATGACTTTGCTGTTGCGAACATCCGGACAGTTTTCTTTGAAAGTCATACCCAAAACCAAAACCTTGGCATTGGCCACATTCAAACCTTTTTTCAGCATCAGTTTCACAGTTTGGCTGGCGACATGTCCGCCCATATTGTCGTTGATTCGACGGCCGGCCAGAATCACTTCAGGATGGTAGCCCAAGGATTCGGCCTTGTGAGTGAGGTAGTAGGGGTCGACACCGATGCAGTGGCCACCGACAAGACCTGGGAAAAATTTAAGAAAGTTCCATTTGGTTGACGCCGTCTCAAGAACTTCACGAGTATCCAGGCCCATCAAACCGAAAATCAAAGAGAGCTCGTTCACAAACGCGATATTCAGATCTCGCTGGGTGTTCTCGATCACCTTTGCTGCTTCCGCCACGCGGATGCTGGAAGCCAGGTGAGTTCCGGCCGTGATAATTTGTGAATAGACATCGTTCACGGTTTTTGCCGCCGCAGGGTTTGAACCGCTGACAACTTTTTTGATTTTCGTGATTGTGCGCTCTTTATCGCCGGGATTGATGCGCTCGGGGCTGTAGCCTGCGAAGAAGTCTTGATTGAAACGAAGGCCGCTGCCTTTTTCCAAAAGTGGAACGCAGACTTCTTCCGTGCATCCAGGATAAACAGTTGATTCGTAAACAACGATGTCGCCTTTTTTCAAATATTTCGAAACTGTTTCCGAAGCTTTGACCAAAGGAACCAGGTCCGGCTGTTTGCTTTCGGTGATCGGAGTTGGAACCGTGACGATAAAAAAGTTGCAGCTTTTCAAATCGTCACCGGTGCTGGTGTAAGCTAGACCCTTTGGATTGAGGTTTTCGGATTCGACTTCGCGAGTGCGATCAAAACCTTTTCTGAGTTCGTCGATGCGAATCGAGTTGATGTCGAAACCGACAACTTCAAATTTTTTGCCGAATTCGACGGCCAGTGGAAGACCCACGTAGCCCAAGCCAATGACGCCAATTTTCACGTTCATAAAAATCTCGATTCCATTGCGATTTGCGTTTCAGGATGACATGAACTTTTTAGTCGGATATGTTCATTTTTTCAAGTCGACACGCTGCCTCTCAGACGGAAAAGGGCCTTTTTTTGAAGACGAAAAAGCGGATTTTGATCAATGGATTTTCAGCGCGAGTGGGCGGTGGGAAAACCTATATCAAAAACCTGCTGGCCCGACTGCCTCAAGGCGATTTTGAGATTTATCTCTATCTGCCAGCGGACTTTGAGATTCCGGCAGATTCTCGGGCGAAAAAGCTGACGACCGGATGGCCGACCAATAACCCCTTTTCTCGGCTGATTTGGGAGAAATTCATCCTTCCGGATGAGCTTAAAAAGCATCAGATCGACGTGCTTTTCTGTCCGGGCGGGATCGTTAACACGACTCCTCCCCAGGGGTGCAAAGCGGTCACCATGTTTCGAAACATGCTGCCGTTTGATTCGCGAATTCTGTTTTCTCAAAGTACGTTCTTCGAACGGCTGATTAATGTTCTGCGTAAAAGGGCCATGCTGAAAAGCATGACCCGTGCGGATTTGGTGATTTTCATCTCGAATTTCGCTCGGAAAGTGATCGAAAGCCAAGCCAAAATCCGCAGGGGCGTGACCATTCCGCACGGAATTTCCAAGCAATTTCTAGTCGCGGAGCAAAAGCTAGATCGCCCGAAACTGCCATTTGACGGCCCTTATTTGCTGTATGTATCCCGCTTCGAGTTTTACAAGCGCCATCTCGAGGTTGTGAAGGCCTTTGAAATGTTGCCGGTGTCGATGCGTTCTCGTTACAAACTGCTTTTGGTTGGCGGAACCGAGCTGGCGGCAGGCGAGCGAGTGAAGAGTTATATTCAAGAACGAGGCTTGAGCTCGGAAATCATTTTGATGGGCGAGTATCCCTACGCGGCTTTGCCGGCACTTTACAAAAATGCCGAGGTCTTCATTTTCGCCTCGGCCTGCGAAAATTGCCCGAATATTTTGTTGGAAGCTATGGGATCGGGGACGCCGATTGTATGCTCGAATTACGAGCCGATGCCTGAATTCGGCGGTCAAGCGGTGACCTACATGAACCCAGATTCGCCCGAGGATATCAGTCGACAGATCCAAATAGTCTTAAGTGAAACCGAAGGCCGACAGTTGGATTTGATGGCTCAGGCCGCGAAGTTCAATTGGGAATGGACGGCGTCAGAAACGTGGAAGCTTCTCTTAGCGTGAGTTCTTAAGCCACTTGCGACCCTTCGCGATCGCGGGCGTTTCCAAGAAATTGTAGCTAACATAAGCTGTTGTCATCAAAAGAATCAGGCTGGCAGGCAATGACTGCAACATCTCTAAGCCCTGTATTCGATGGGTGATGGGGGCAAAGAATAGCTGTTGCCAAACATACAGGGAATAAGAATACAGACCGATCAAAACAAGCCATTTTCCCTCGAGAAACTTGGAAAATGCAGAGCTTGGAAAATTCACCGTCAGCAAAATGCAAAGCTGAATGATGATAGCTTTCATTGAGTCGTGAAGAGGCACTGTTTTAAAGCAAAGATAATGCATGACTAAAATGGCCGGAAAGATCATCCAGCCACGCGTCCATTTTTGAAAGAATGCTTTGAATCTAGGCAAAGTATTGAGATAAGCGGTGAAGCTTCCCCACATCATATAATCGAAGAACAAGTCGCTGCGAAATTTGTATTCGACCCCAGGTAGATACGGCGTCAGGATCTGATGTCGGTATTCGATCGAACGCCACAGTGGCACCAAAAGCAAAATTCCAAGAATGGGAATCCAAGGCTTTTTCATCTTCATAAAAAGGCAAAACAAGCCCGGCCAGATGAGATAGTAGTGTTCTTCCATCGACAGGGACCAAAAGTGACCCGTGTACCAGTCACCTTCGGAAGAGTAATTTCGGAAGAAAAAAATCGAAGATAGAATGGATTTAAATGGAACATCGACCCATCCCAATCCCGACAGAAGCGAGATCACCATCAAAAACGCCATGACGATCGGAATGATTCGAAAAAATCGGCGCCAGTAGAATGATTTCAGCGAAACCGTTCCGTTTTTCTTGTGTTCTTCAAGCAGTCGGGTGGTGATTAAGAATCCGCTAATTCCGAAGAAAAAATAGACGCCTAAGACGCCAGTTCCCATGATTTTCCAAGCAGATTCATTGGGCGCCAGACCGCCAGCAGCCAGATAAAGCCATGAACCGTGAAAAGCCAAAACGTACAGAATCGAAAAAGCACGCCAGCCATTCAATGTTGGAATGTAGCCATGGGCATTATCGCGCAGGGTGTCCATTTTCATATGTGAATGGTTTATGGTCTCGTCCGAGTCGGCGCAAGTGTTTTCTCCGACACAGTTTTCCCAGTCTCAACGGCATACAATCCGATTGACATCGCCGCGCCATCCAAGGTTAATAATGAGGCCGCTGGGCACCCCTAAAACTATTTAAATTCGGAAAGACTTTATGAAGCAAAAGGTTTTGATTACTGGCGGAAGTGGATTTCTTGGCAAACGTCTTGGACTGGCTTTGAAAGACAAATACGATGTCGTGCTGGCCAGCAGAAATAATAAAAACAATTTGAACGCCAAGCGTATGACCGGTTGTGAAGTCATGCCACTGGATGTGACCAATATCGAATCTGTGCGCGATGTTTTCGCAGAAGTGCGCCCGAATGTCGTCATTCATGCCGCTGCGACAAAGTTCGTGGATTTGGCCGAAAAATTTCCGATGGAGTGCGTAGACGTCAATATCACGGGCTCGCAAAACATTGCTCGTGTTGCTGTTGAATACAAAACCGATGTCGTGATCGGCGTGTCGACAGATAAAGCATCTCCCCCAATCCGAAACATCTACGGCATGAGCAAATCCGTCATGGAGCGGATCTTTTGCGCCATGGATGGAAAAACGAACACCAAGTTTACCTGTGTCCGTTACGGAAACGTCGCTTGGTCGACGGGATCTGTTTTGCCAATTTGGAAAAAGATGTTCGAAAAGAATCGCCTTTTGGAAACCACCGGCCCTGAAATGCGCCGGTTCTTCTTCACGATTGATGAAGCCGTGGCTTTGGTTCTAACTTCTTTGGTGAATATCGACGAAGTTCGCGGGAAAGTTCTGTCGCGAAAAATGAAGGCAGCCCAAATTGAAGATATTCTTCGCGTGTGGGTGAAAAACTTTGGTGGCGAGTACAAAAAAATCGAAGGTCGTCCTGGCGAGCGAATCGATGAATATCTCATCGGCGAGCTAGAGCTGCCGCACACTCGCGAGATCATGTACAACGAGATCATGCACTATCTGATTTCCTTTAACGAAAAAATGCCAACGCCTTTGTCGGTGGGATTGTCTTCGGCGAATACAGAGAAGCTGACAGACCAAGAAATCTTGGCTTTGATTTCAAATCCTCCTGAAGAGGAAACACTGTAGTGGGAAAAATCAATCACGCATTGATTATGGCGGCTGGCCGGGGGATTCGAATGCGTCCTCTGACGGATGTCATCCCCAAGGCGATGATTCCGCACAACGGTTCAACTCTGATTGCCAACGGTATCGAAAAGATCCGCAAGTCGATCGAAAATATTCATATTACGATTGGCTACAAGGGCGAGTTGATCGCGCAAAATATTGTTCAATACAATGTCTCAAGCATTTTCAATACGACAGGCAAAGGCAATGCCTGGTGGATTTACAATTCACTGTTGAAAAATCTGAATGAACCAACCTTTGTTCTGACTTGTGATAACGTAACCGATATTGATTTTGATCGAATTTCCGACGATTATTTTGCAAAAGGCTCTCCGGCCTGTATGGCCGTCCCGGTGACTCCAGTTAAGGGATTGGAAGGCGACTACATTTTCAAAGATGGAAGTGTGATCACGCATCTCAGTCGCGAAGTGAAATCGGATTTGTACTGCTCTGGAATTCAAGTTGTTCATCCTGCTAAAATCAATGCGATGACAAAACCAGTGGAAGATTTCAACTTGGTTTGGTCTCAGTTGATGGAGAAAAAGGCTCTTCACTGCTCGGACGTGCATCCGGACAAATGGTTCACTGTCGATAATCTTTTGCAGCTTGAAGAGCTCTATCAGGGCCGTACTTTCACCCCATGATCGAGTTCAGGTAAGCGAATGAAAAAAGTCCTGATCCTTCCGGCTTACAATGAAGAGAAACACATTCGGGATGTCGTACTTCGCGGAAAAAAATATGTCGATACAGTCTTTGTGATCGACAACTGCTCGGCCGATCGAACTTATGAAGAGGCCAAAGCGGCCGGCGCCATCGTATTTCGCCATCCCATCAATCTTGGCAAAGCCGGATCTTTGAAAACAGGCTGTGAAGCGGCGATGATGCTGAAAGCAGACATCATCGCGTTTATGGATAGTGATGGCCAGCACAAGCCGGAAGACCTCCCAGAATTTTTCAAAGCGATCGAACAAGACGGATATCAAATCGTGATTGGTTCGCGTGAGCGCGACAAAAATATGCCTTTGATCCGAAGCGTGGGAACTGCCCTGCTGATGTATACTACAAAACTTCTGTTCCGGATCGACGTGCAGGATATCCAGTCCGGTTTTCGCGTTTTTCGCAGCGATATTTACGAGAAAATCAAATGGAACTCGACCGGATCTTCCCACTATTTCGCCGATGCCGAAATTACCGTGCGAATGGGCAATCACGGTTTGAAGTACAAAGAACTCCCGATTGAGACGATTTACTTTGATAAGCACAAAGGAATGCATGCTCTGCAGGGATTGAATCTTCTGTTTAAAATCATTACTTGGAGATTTTTGTTATGACGACGATCGTTCACGTGGTTGCCTTGGTAATTGGCTTGTTGTCGCTTTACATGACTCATCTTTGCCTCAAGCGAAAGACCTTCAATCGCATCGAATTTATCGGCTGGAGTTTGACATGGTTGGGTCTGGTTGTTTTGTCGGTGGCACCGCAACTGGCATACAATTCGATCAAGCTCTTTGATATTTTGGCCGTCTCTGATTTTATCTATGTCGCTTCGCTGATCTTCCTGTTCGTGATTTCTTTCCATCTGTACATTGGAAATAAAGAAGCTCATCAAAAGATTGAATCTTTGGTGCGAAAGATCGCAATTGATGAAAGTCAGGCCCTGAAAGAACTGAAATCCAAATAAGGAGTGCGCATGTCTCAGGCAAATATTCTGGTGACCGGAGCCAACGGCGGAATCGGACAATTTATTGCTCGACATCTTTTAAAAAAAGGTGAACGCAATTTGATTTGCCACTATCGCAGCGGAAGCGAAGATGTTGTATCGCTTTTGAAAGAGTTTGATCTGGATCCAGCCAAGCATGCGGTTCAAGCGGATTTGGTGCAGGAAGAGTCAGTCCAAAAAATGGCTCAGACAGTTCGCGAAACCCTGGGCGGCGTTGATCGCGTTGTGAACGTGGCCGGGTCTTCGACGAATTCGATGTCTTGGAAAATGTCCAAAGAGCAGTTCATGAACGTGATTGAAAACAATCTGCTGACATCATTTTTGTGCAGCAAAGTTTTTATTCCGGAAATGCGCGAGAAAAAATATGGCCGCATCATCAATTTTTCCAGCATTGTGGGCTTTACCGGTATGGCCGGTGTCTGCCACTACTCGGCGGCTAAGGCCGGACTTGTGGGATTGACGAAATCTCTGTCTTTGGAGCTTGCTTCGAAAGGGATCACGGTCAATGCCATTGCGCTGGGATACTTCAATGCGGGTTTGATCGAATCGGTTCCGGCGGACATGCAGGAAGACATCAAAAAGAAAATTCCGATGGGTCGCTTTGGCGAGCAGGAAGATGTCGGCTCGGCAGTTGAATTTTTGCTCAGTCCGCAAGCTCAGTTTCTGACAGGCCAAGTGATTCATCTGAATGGCGGTCAGTTTTAGTGAGCGCTGGCGGGGATCTGATTTCCTATCGGGTTTTTGATAAAACCACGGACTATCCCGGGCAGCGAAAGCTGTTTGCCTTAAGCTTCCCCGAAGAAGAAGCCGCGCTGAAAGATGCCCATTATCAATGGAAGTTTGAAAGTTTTCCGGGTGCAGTGAAGTCTTATCAGTATTCAGCTGAAGACCCACAGGCCTTGGTCGGCTATTACGCCGCCATTCCTTTCGTCTATAAAATTGGAAACCAACAAAAAATTTGTGGCATGGTCTGCGATGTGATGACCCATCCCGAAAGACGGGGAAAAGGAATTTTCACTAAGATCGGTCATTTTGCGACAGATGATCTGGGGCGCCGGGATGTGGCGTTCACGACCGGATATCCGATTCGTCCCGAGGTTATTCCGGGACATTTGAAAGTTGGCTGGAAAATCGTGCAGAAGATGCCGATGTATCTTCGCCTGTTGGGTGTTGGTTCTTTCTTGCCGGCCTCGCTGCGATTTCTCTCGCACATTTTGGATCCGATCGTGCGGGCTGTCCAAGTTTGGACCATGTTGCCAGTTTCGGGGTATCGGGTTCAGCAACAGACTCGCCAAGAGTTTTTGCAGAATTCTCAGTATTCAGCGTTTTTACAGCTTTGGCTTTCCGAGCAAGAAAATGCGCTGGTCAAGTCGGCCGATTTTATGGCTTGGCGTACGGGTGCTCAAGGGACGGATTATCAGTTTTTGATGCTTTATCATCACAACACTTTAGTGGGGATGAGTATTGCCAGGTCCACAGTTCTCAAAGGGGTTACATCTTTGGCTGTCATGGACATGATGGTGTTGAAAGAACATTGGCGCGGTTGCCGAAGTCTGCATCAAGCCTTGCGAAAACTGGCGACCTCTTTTCGACGTGATGTTGTGGTTTGCATGACCAGTGCGGCTTGGGCTCGGAACTATCGCTTTGCTAGGTCTTGCTATATTCCGACACCGGCTGTTTTTTCTTTGATCGTGAAGAAGCTTTCCTCTGATCTAACGGACGACAGCGTTTACCAATCAAAGCCTTGGCATTTGTTCTGGCTGGATTCGGATGACCTGTGAAAAAGGTTGTTTATCTTTTTCCTCATTTTGATGACGAGTTCTTTATCATTCCTAAAATTCGCCAGGATATGACCTCGGGAGCGCAGGTTGAATTCGTTTATCTGATGCATTCGGATGCGCGACTTTTGGAAAGCCTGGATTTTCTGGGACGCATGGGCGTTCGCAGTGAACAGGTTTTGCCATTGGGGCGTCGATTTGGTTCCAAAGATCATCACTTGGTTGATGACCTTCCGAGATTTTATTCTTCGTTGGAAGAACACTTGGCGAAACGAGAGACTGAAGCTGGTATCAAGTTCGATTACGAATTTGTCTGCACAGCCTACGAAGGTGGGCATCAGGATCACGACGCCAATTCTTTATTGGCGCGGGCTCTGGCCCAGAAATTTGATGGCCAGGTAATCGAGTATTTTACTTACAATGGATACGGAACCAAAGGGAAGATTTACAAGGTGGCCAATGCCATTGGCGATGCTTTGAGCTTGGAGAAGATTCCGTATTCTTGGCAGGACCTGAAACAAGTTTTGATCGCGCCTTGGATTTTTAAATCACAAGCGAAAGCGATGCTGGGTCTTTGGCCGTTTCTCGTTTTCAAAGCGACCTTTGGTCCGCTGCTGATCCGGCGCTTGTCGAAGGATTTTGCTTTGGTGCCAAGCCACTCTGAAACTCCTCATTACGAGCGGTGGGGCCGCACAACAGAGAAAACTTTCCTTTCCACCGTCGAAAGTTTTGATTTTTTCCGTCGCTAGTTAAAGGGGATCTCGAATGGACATTTTGGCGTTTGCCTTTTTGGGATTTGCTTCGATTCTGCTGGGTGCTTTTGCCTTGGAGAAACGACTTCCGGCCCGTCTCAAAAATTATTCGTGGTTGGTGACGATTTCTCTTTATGGAATTTTGCTTTATCAGGCGACTTTTTTCTCGGCATTTTTTCTCTGCCAAAAAATAATTCACCTGGGTGCTTTGATTATTTTGATCCAAGATTTGATTCAATCTCGGGGGCGAAATCTCCTGGCCTTTTTGAAAAGCAATCGGATGCCGATCGTTCTGGCGTTGGGTTGGTTTGCATTGACCAGTCAGGCTCAGTTGGCCGAGTGGGATGAATTTTCTTGGGGAAGCTTCGTCAAACATCTGAATCATTTTGGGCGCTATTGGGATGCGAATTCGGCGATTCTGGGACAGGGGCTGCGCTACTTCCCGGGAATCAGTCTTTGGGAAAGTTTCTTTTTAGCTCAGGATCATTTTGGTGAAGGACCGCTGTTCTTTTCGGTGGGAATGATTTTTATCGCAGGCTTTTTTGCGCTTTTGTCGGCGGTTGCACCCACGACTGGATGGAAAAAGAAACTTTTAGCAGCCGTGTTGTTTGCGGCGGTCGTGGGCTGGTTCTCGACAGGACTGCAAACTGTCTATGTCGATGCGACCATGGGATTATTGATCGGAGCCATTCTTCTGGCCATACATGATGCCAAGAAGCCGCAAGAGTTTGGTGTTGCGCTGATCATTTTGCTGTTCTTTTCTGTGACCAAAGAGACGGCTTTGATGTTTTCTCTGGTTTGCCTGTTCTGCATTGGCCTTAAAATCCTCAGAGACAAATCAATCAATAAAAAATGGCTGGGGCTGGTTGTCGGTGGTGTGGCCTTAATGATTTTGGACTATGTCCTTTGGCGGAGATATCTTCAATTCGAGGCCAAAGTCGCCAGTATGGATACGGGGATGCTGGGCGTGGGTTTATCCGCAGACCTTCAACAGATTTCGGATAGAACTCGGCAGACTTTGCAAAATACGGTGACGGCATTTTGGGCTCGGCCTTTTCCAAGGTTGCTATTTTCCAGCGATCATCCATCAACCCTAAATAGCTTTTTTGGATCGTACTTTTTTTGGAGTTTGCTGTTTACAGCATTTTTTCTGAACATCCGGAAAAAATACGAATATGCCGCTTCATTTTTGCTGGGGCTTTTCGGTTACACGCTCTTTTTGTTGGTGGCCTATCTCTATTTCTTCGGTAGCGATGAAGGCCCCGTGTTGGCCTCGTTTGAGCGTTTGATTGGTGTTTACTTTTTAGGATTTGCCATTTTAGCGGTCCGTTTGATCCTGGAAGATGAGTTGAAGGGAAAGAAGATCCTCCTTGGAATTTTAGTTTTGCCATTGCTGGCTTATCGGCCGACGCCATCTAACTTTATACCCAGTTCCATTCGTCGACCCCAATTGAAGGCGGCTCGCACTGAACTGGCTCCGCTTCGGGAAAAAATCGTCAATGCAACGCCGGTGGATTCCCGAGTCTGGTTTATTTGGCAGAACTCGACAGGATTTGAAGCGATGATTATGCGCTTTGAGATTGCTCCACGACATATGAATGCCAGCGATTTTACGATTGGCGAGCCTTATTATCCGGGAGATGTTTGGACGCAGAATTTCTCTGATGAGGTCATGCTTGAAAGAGCTCAGCGCTACGACTATGTGGCATTGGGAAAGATTGATGACAAATTCATGCAGCGCTATGGTCATTTTTTTCAGCCAATGGCGCGTCAGGGTTTGATCTATCGAGTGGCCATAGATGGTGGTAAGCTTGCATTTGTTGAAATGCCTTAAGGTGGATAGCCAATGATTAGCATGGTTCCTGAAATTCGATGGAAGGAGTGGGGAAAGTATTTCTCTGCGAAGCCATTTGAGTTTGCACCTTGGCTGTCGAATAAAAAGCAGAAGCTTTACACTTTCTCGCGCAGTTCTTGGTCGATAGCAATTTTAAGCCAATGGCACCTGCAGCGAACGGGTCAGGAAAAAATGAACCTTTGGCTGCCGGGCTATTTCTGTTTTCAAGCGCTGGCTGGAATCGACACATCCCAGGTCAATCTGATCTACTATCCGATTCGGGAAGATTTGTCGCCGGATTGGGCTTGGTGCAAAAAGACGATCGCCGAGCAGCCAGCGGATTTTTTTCTGATGGTTCATTTCTTCGGTCATCGGCAGGAAACTAAGGATTTTCAGAAAATTTTCGGCGCTGGCAAAACCTACCTGATCGAAGATTCGACTCATGTTTTGCACCCGGGATCTGAATTTGGAAAGAACGCCCATTTTTCTCTCTACAGTCCCTACAAATTTTTTGCGATTCCGGACGGTGCTTTTTTGGTTTCAAATCACCTCACGGAGGAAGAGCAAACGAGCCTGGATGGATATTATCAAAAGCATGTGACCGGCGAGCAAAGTCCCGGGAAATGGCTGATCAAAAATCTGATCAAGAAATGCCTGCCTGTTTTTGTTTTGCGAAAGCTTCAGGGAATTCAGTTTCAGTTCAACCAAGACGAAGCAACAGGACCATTGCCGGCTTATCGACAAATGAGTGGCTTGGCGAAAAATTATCTCAGTCATCTGACAGCCAGTGATCTGGAAGCCTATGAAAACTCGCGAAAACAATCTCTGTCTTTGAATGAGATGGCTCTCAAGCTGAACGAAGTGGCGACTCCGTTTCAAAATAGCGAAAAAATGTATGCCAGCATCGGTATCGCTTCCGATAAAGCAGAAGCGCTGTTTCTAGAGCTTAACCAGAAGGGAATTTCTTGTGCTCCATGGCCGGATCTTCCGCCATCGGTTCGAAACAATCCGGTGTTTGCGATCGAAAACAAACTTCGGCAAAGTTTGCTGCTTTTTCCGTTGGCACCACGCAATCGTTGCGCCTACCTGAAATATTTTATGCAAAAGATCCGCGGTTTTGTGTCGGAGCGAAAGATGCAAATCAAGGCCTCGGATTTAAGCCTAGAGGCATGGAATGGGGAATTGAAGAAGATTCCAAAATCAAACATGCTTCAGGAATGGTTCTTTGGTGAAGCCAAAAAGTCTGAAGGAAATAATCCGCTTCGCTATGAAATCAAACTCGCATCGACAACAGCTGGCTTTGTTCAGGTTCTGCAGAAAAAACTTCCGAAGATTCCGGCTTACCTGTATCGGGTCAATCGGGCTCCGCTGTTTTTACCGGGCTTTCAAGACTTGATCATTAAATTCGCGGCGCTCAAGCTGATGGCCGGGCAGTTTTCAAAATGGAAGATCAAGCCGCTGTTTATCGCGCCAGAAATGTCTCATGACTTTGCCACCGAGATGATTTTAAAGAAGCTGGGTTTTTTTAATTACTCGAAAGCTCGGTACCGATCTTCTTGGTTGTCATTAGTTTTGTCGGTCGAGCAACTTCGAAAAAACTTACAACAAAAGTGGCGCAACACCTTGAATGCGGCTGAAAAGAACGGATTGTCGCTGCGGATTTCCAATCAAAAATCAGATTTGCAATGGCTGATCGAGCGCTACAAAGAACTAATGAGCAGCAAGCAGTTTCAGGGAACTCCGGTGCATTTGATCGAAGCCCTTTATCTGAACGCTGCGAATACCCAGTTCTTTATTGCGATTGCGGATTTTGATGGTGCCGCTTGTGCAGCGGTTTTGATTGCCTTGCACGGAAATAGCGCCACCTATCTGGTCGGATGGAATGGGGAGACGGGCCGAAACTTAAAGGCCAATCATTTCCTTTTGTGGAATTCGATGCTGGAGCTGAAAACGCGCGGCTTTGAGTGGTTCGATGTGGGTGGGATGGATGAAAAGAACCTGCCGATGATCACTTCATTCAAAGAAGGTCTTGGCGGTACGGATTACCGTCTTTGTGGAGAATGGCTTAGGTAGGTTCCGCCATGGCTTGGATCTTTTGGATCTTCGATCGGTGGATCCAGTTGCTGGCTCCATAGACCAACGCCAGCTGTAATAAATACGGATCTTGAATCGTGATGCTTTGTCTTGGCAGCGCCATGGGATGACTGCGGCGGTCGATAAAGCCTCGAATTCCTGAAAAGCAAAACTGATATTTGGACTGGATGACTTTCATCGCTTTGGCGTTGATGTAATCAATGCCGCCGAATGGAAAGGCAAACCAGCGAACGGGTTTTCCCGTGATTTTTTCCAGAGCGTCGACCGAATCGACGACTTCAGACTTTAAAACTTCTGGATTCAAAGGCCCCGCTAGATTCAGATGAGATCTTGTGTGACCAGCAATGCGATGACCTTTCTGTGCAAGCCCGCGCAATTCATTCGACGACATGGCAAATTCAGCCGGATCGACCTGGGCCTCTGTTTTTAGATCCAGACAAATATTGTGAGCGACGAACTGGCGAGATTGGTCCTCATTCATATCGACAAATTGAGAGCAGCAAAAGAACGTACCTTTGATCTGCAGAGGCTCCAGAATTTCTGTCGTCATCCGGAGGCTTGAGACAAATCCGTCATCAAAAGTAACCAAAAGGCTGACATCTGAAAGTTCGAACTTTCCCTGAAGGTAGCTATCAAATTGATCAGGCGTGATAAACGGAAAATGCCTGTGCAGATAGCGGACGATTTTTTCGAATTTATACCGCTCTTCCTGCGAGACATCGTGAAAGGTTACGGCAATCACGTAGAAGCGGTTCAATATCCGGCGATCGATCCACATCTTCAGAAGGACCAATGGAAGTAGTGCAATGGCCCAGTTGCGCAATACACGTTTCAGAAGAGATTTCATTCGGCGACCACGCTTGATGACTGTTGGTTAGTCTTGCTGAGCTGGACCAGGCAGTAGACGGCCAGAACAAAAATATAATTATTGCCCCAACCTTCAACCCCAGACATGTGCCACGCCGGAATCAAAAACGAAAGAGTCAAAAAGGCGAGAGGAAACAGACTGTTTTGCCGGCGAAAGAGCACTCGGAAAAACAAAAAGACAGTCAGCAGTGCAAAGAAGGTCCAAGCTAATACCGGTATCAGGCCGTAGTTTGAAATCGAATCAAAATACAGAACTTCATTGGCAATGCATTTGTTACTCAAGGAATCGGGAATTTCAAAACGCATCAAGAACGCCGAGAAGCTGCAATCCAAGCGAAGATAGAAGCGATCTAAATATTTCTGCAGATGCTCGAGATAATAAACGACTCGGGGTAAGAACGAACAGAGGGCGCTTTGGAAGACGAACAAAGAGATCAACAGCAGACCACTTGAAATTGAAATGATTCGAAGGCGATTTTTCTTTTGTACCAGGAAAGTCAATGCAATCAACAGTCCACTGGTAGCCCCCAACATCGTCAAGCTTGAGCTATAGAAAATCCCGAAAAATCCCACCAAAATCGTCAGAACATAAAAGGCCTTTTCCTTTTTGGGGAGCTGGGAATTCAACAAAAAGTATCCGTAAAGAAAGACTGTGCCCGCCATCATGGCCAAGGCCGAAGGTTCAAGACGCAGCAAGAATCCGACACGACGATGACTGAAGATGCTCGAGTTGGGGTAGGCATCGAATTGCGCTTTTAGTGGAATCAGCATTTCGCCCAGACGGTCGGCTTCAATACGTGACAGTCCTTGAATAGCAAACCAAAAGAATCCAATCCAGATGACGGCGATGGAGATTTTTCGAAAAAGATCCGCAAAATCTTTCAGATCAATTCGATATTGTTCGATCGCCAACAATGGAAAAAAGCAAAGAATGACAGGTCCAAGTGTCGGCAGGAGATGTGCTGACAGACTGTAGTCGAGACCTTTGATCAGATAAACAGAGTAAGCGGCGCAGACGATGAGATTGAACAATGAAAGTTGAGTCAGCCAGCTGGTTTTAAAGCGCCGGTTTTGAATCCAGGCTAGGGCGATCATGACCAGGCTGAGGAAAATCGGAAGGATGATTAAATATCGGCGCAACGAATACATGTGAAGGCCTTGAGCCAGTGGAATCCGCATGTACACCAAAAGGAAACAGAAGGTCCAAATTCGGATCAGGTGAGTTTCAAAAAACTGGTACAAGCGCGCCGTCATTTGCATGAAATGCTCGGAATTGGAATTTTGAGTCTGAAGGTTGACGAACCTGCCATTTCAGAAAGCTGCTCGTTCAGCTTTTCTGTTTCTGGTACGTAGGCGACCTGATGGGTTCGGCACAGTCCTGTTTCTGGAACGTTATAAAAGGCGTAGGAATTCACTCGTTGTTGTCGGAAACCATCTTTGAAATGGCTTCGGATATACACATTGAAGATATCCGGCATAATTTGCTCAAAGGAAACATTCACCGTTTTTTCCATTTCGTTGAATGTCGTCGGCTGCAGGTTTTTGATATCGCAATTTTTTGTATTCTCTACGATCGCCAAGATTTTGGGTTCGAGGAAATTGACGACTTTGTCATATTCGCCCTGCTCTTCATAATCCTGCATAGCCAAAGCGATCGCCGATACCATCGAAGGCACCATCAAGAGGGCTAGAATGATGTATTCCCAATTCTTCTTCATGGCCTCGGTTAAAGATGCATTTTCTTGCAAAACAGCAAGGTGGCATCAATTTCCTGCGACAACATCGAAGCTGGTTCTTCACCAACCCAGGACTTGATTAGGTCGCAATCGAATACAAAGTTTTTCTGATTGGATAAATCTTCAGCTGCCTGTGCTGGGCGGGTCAAGTCTGGAGTGTAACCCAATACGGCTAGGCATCGTTGCTGGATCAATTGGGCAAATTGCCAGATCGTCAAAGTTTGAGAGCCACCCATATTGAATATCATCGTTTGCTGAGGGAGTTCTTGAGATCGGCCGAGCAAAGTTCGGATAGTCGAGGCCAAATAGGCGATGGAAATGAAATTTCTCTCTTGGTTACCAGACGAGTTCAACCTCATTCGGCGATCGCGAACGGCTTGCAGGCAAAGGTCATTGGTCACCAAGCTCCAAACGTTGACGTCAGGATGAATCGGTGCGCCGATCGCATTGGCGAGGCGAAGAGCAATTCCCTTCATATTTCCTTTAGACTGCTGAAGGGCGTGCTCGGCCTCTAAATGAGTTCTTGCATAGGTGGATGCGGCCTTGGTCTCTGTCGTTTCTTTTAAGAGACCGGCAAGTGGGGTCCCGTAAACGTGAATGGTTGACATGTAGAGGAACGTCTTCACGCCCATCTCGGTCGCCATGTCGATCAAGGCTTTGGCGCCATCGACATTTACTTTTTGCGCCTGAGCCGGATTTTTTTCGCAGTCCTGATGATTCAATGCTGCCAAATGAACGATGGAATCGATTCCCTGTAAAGCAGGGCGAAAGGTGGCAGATCGGTTCATATCCAGAAGAACTGTTTCCTGCCCTTGATAAGCTGAAATGTTTTGAAGTGCTTCTGGCTGGCGAGCCCCCAACACAATTGAATATTCTTTTTCAAGTTCTTGAAAAATCCGTCCTGCCAAATATCCAGATGCGCCCGTGATGAGGACTTTTTTTTGAGATGGCTTAGCCATTTCGTAAGCCAGACGTTTTGGGTAAAGCCAACAAAGCCAAGCCGACAAAGGTTTTCAACCGAAAAGGATAGAGAGACAGCGATCGCAGGAAGTACTGAAAGGATTCTTTTTTAAGACCTTGGGCTTCGGCCTGTCGGGCAGCACCGTATAGAAGAGTGGCGATGCGAATGCGAATTCGAAGTCGGAGCCAAAGGGATTCCAGGACCGACTGCTGCTTGAGATCCTGTTTAAGGCCTTCGAAATGCGCTTGGGTGACATTCAAAACAGCGTTGAAATGCCGAGCCACCGAACCACTGTTGTTGCCTTGGTGAAGAAGATAATCGCCGAGCTCTTGCTGCAAGAAAATCAGTTTGCAGCCATTGCGCGCCAGGCGCAGCCAGAGATCATAATCTTCGGCTGTGTTGAATGCTTTTTCTTCATTGAACAGATGAGCTTCGAGAAGGCGCTCTCGTCGGACGACCAGCGCGGAAGTGGAAACGCAGTTTCCGTCAAAAAGCATTTTAAGATAATTGAAATTTTCTTCAGGACCATATTTCAAAACACGTTCACGGACGCCATTGCGAGTTTGAAATTCATTGTGACAGACGCCATCGGCCGAAGTGCCTTGCAAGGCCTTCATGCAGTGTTCAAGCTTCGTCGGCAGCCATGTATCATCGGAATCCAAAAATGCGACGTAGGCGCCGCGAGCTTTTTGAATGCCCAGATTTCGGGAAGCAGCAATGACCCCATGATTGGCAAAATTCACGAGGGAAATTCGTTTGTCCTGGAAGGACGCAACGACGGCTTCGGTATCGTCAGGCGAGAAGTTATTGATAACGATGGCTTCCCAGTCTTGGAAGGTCTGGTCGATCACGCATTGGAGCGCGATTTTCAGAAGAGAGGCCTGATTATAAGTCGGAATTACCACTGAAATTTGAGGTGTTTGCTCGGCTGCCATCTTCTTCAAAACTCCGACGAAATTTCTAACAGATCCCGATTGTACGTGTCAAAAGTAATGCCTTGAAAAGGGGTTCTGATTTCGATAAGAATTTTCGTTTGGAGAATCCATGAAAGCAGTTATTTTATGCGGTGGTCTAGGGACTCGTCTGAGCGAAGAAACCAGCCTGGTTCCGAAGCCGATGGTGCGAATTGGCGAAGCGCCGATTCTTCAGCACATCATGAATATGTACAGCAAACACGATTTCAATGAATTCGTGCTGGCGCTGGGCTTTAAAGCCGAAGTGATCAAAGAATACTTCCTCAACTTTTACGCCTTGAGCAACGATCTAAAAATCGATCTTCGCAAAGGCTCTGTCGAATATCTCAAAGAATCTCACCGAAACTGGAATGTGCATTTGATCGATACCGGTCTGAACACCATGACAGGTGGGCGTTTGGCCCGTCTGAAGGATTATCTTGGAAAAGAAACTTTCATGATGACCTATGGTGACGGCGTTTCCGATATCAATATTTCCGAGCTGGTTCGCTTTCACAAACGTCACGGAAAAATCGGAACATTCACGGCGGTTCGTCCGCCATCACGTTTTGGCGTGATCGAATTTGATGGCGACCAAGTGACGTCTTTCAAAGAAAAGCCGCAAGCGCAAGAAGGCTGGATCAGCGGTGGATTTTTCGTATTCGAGCCGGAAATTTTTAATTATCTTAAAGATGGTGACGAGACTGTTCTGGAAAAGCGTCCGCTCGAAAAGCTGGCGGAAGATGGGCAACTGATGGGTTATCGTCACGAAGGCTTCTGGCAGTGCATGGATACGTTGCGAGATAAACACTACCTCAATAAAATCTGGGAAGAGCAAAAAGCTCCTTGGGCGTAAACATGCCATTTCAAAATCAGTTCCAGGGAAAAAAAGTCGTTGTTATCGGCCACACAGGTTTCAAGGGTTCCTGGATGACCTTGTGGCTTGAGCAATTGGGCGCCAAAGTTTACGGATTTTCCAAAGACATTCCGACCTCGCCTTCGCATTTTGAATTGGCGGGAATTGCCAAAACATCGAAGGACTTTCGCGGTAACATCATCGATGCCGGGCAGTTGACAAGCTTTCTCAAAGAAGTGCAGCCCGAAATTATTTTCCATATGGGCGCGGCGGCGATTGTCAGCGAGTGCATCGAAAAGCCTCAGGAAGCTTTTTTGACCAACACGATTGGGACTGTGAATGTGTTGGAAGCCATTCGCCATCTGCCAAATTTGAAAGCCGCTGTGATCATCACCAGCGACAAATGCTATGAAAACGTCGAGTGGACTTATGGGTACCGAGAGACCGACCGTCTTGGGGGCAAAGATCCTTACAGCGCTTCCAAGGCTTGTGCGGAAATTGCATACTCGTCCTACCATCGCACTTACCTGCACAATCAGGCTGGACTGAAAACAGCGACAGCTCGGGCAGGAAATGTGATCGGTGGCGGTGACTGGGCAATCAATCGGATTGTTCCAGACTGCATTCGCGCTTGGACCGAGGGGAAATCGGTTCAGATCCGAAATCCTCAGGCAACTCGCCCATGGCAACATGTGCTTGAGCCACTGAGTGGATACCTGGCTTTGGCGGCCGACCTTTTGGCAAAGGACACCACCAATAATGGCGAATCTTTTAACTTTGGACCTAAAGCTGAAGTGAACAAAGAAGTCGGTGCCTTGATCGACGAGATGAAATCTTTGTGGGCGGGGGCCCAGGTTGTTTGCGATCAGAACCACAGTCTGAAATCCAAAGAAGCAGGTCTGTTGAAGCTGACCTGTGACAAGGCTTTGAGCCACCTTGGCTGGCAAGCGACTTTGAATTTCAACGAAACAGTTGAGATGACCAGCTCTTGGTATCAAAATTGGAAAAAGAATCCAGCTAGTGTTCGTGAATATACGCTAGGTCAGATTCAGCAATACTGCCGGCTTGCGATGGACCGAAAAATCGCATGGGCGCAATGATTGAAGGGGTTCAAACCCAACCACTGAAGCGAATCGAAGATGAGCGTGGTGCTGTGATGCATATGCTGCGCGCGGATCAATCCCATTTTCAAAAATTTGGCGAAGTTTATTTCTCGTTGGTCAAGCCAGGTATCATCAAGGGCTGGAAACTTCACAAAGAAATTTCTCAAAACATGGCTGTTCCCGAGGGGAAAATTCGCTTGGTGATTTTTGATCCACGGAAAAATTCTTCAACCTTTGGACAGACTCAAACTATTGATTTTGGTGACGGGAATTACTGCCTGGTGCAAATGCCGCCGAATGTTTGGTACGCGTTTCAGGCGATTTCGAAAACTCATGCGATCTTGGCAAACTGCACGACGGCCCCGCATCGCCCAGAAGAGTCTGAGACTTTACCCCTCGGGACTGAACTCATCCCCTACGTCTGGAAATCTTAGACTTTGAAAGTCTTCTTCTAACTCCAGAATCAGTTTTTCGCGGTCAAATAAAGTTTGGTAACAGCGAAAGGCATTTTGGCCCATTTCTTTTCGTTGCTCGGGTGAAAGCTGGGAAAACTTCAAAATGGTTTCGGCCAGCGCAGAGGGATCTCCGGAAGGACAGCTAAGGCCGGCCTCCCATTCACGAACAAGCTCGGCGCCTTCGCCATCAAGGCAGGCCAGCACTGGATTTCCGCTGGCCATATAAGACTGCAGTTTTGCAGGCAAGGTGACCGAGAAAAGATCTTCTTTCTTGAGACTGACAAGCAAGGCGCCAGCGTTTTCGTAATAGATGGGCATCATTTCCATGGGCTTACGACCCAGCATGTGGAAAGTGTCTTTCAGTCCCAGCTTGGCAACTTGCAATTCTGTCTTTTCTCTCTCCAGCCCGTCACCCAAAATCACGAAATGAATATTTTTGTGAGCTTTCAGCTTGTTAGCCGCTGCGATCAAGGTCGGCATGTCTTGGGATGTGCCGATGTTGCCAGAAAAGAGAACGATAAATCCCTTTGGCAATTGCAAATCGACCGGCGTCTCGTTGGATCGGTCTTCCAGAAAAAGACTTTCGGCCCACTGAGGCCAAAATTTAATTTTTGATTTTGGAACACCAAGTGCTTCGATACGTCCGATATACCCCTTGCTAGAAGTGTAAATCAGATCCGAATGCTTATAGATGAACTTGACGAACATGGCGACGAAATCGAGGACCTTTTTATTTCGCACGATACCCGTGGCGGACAAACTTTCGGGCCAAAGATCCGTAATCCAAATAATCATGGGAGCATTTTTCACCGCTCGGAGAACCAAAGCGGGAAAGGCAGAAAAGATCGGTGAGACTTCGTACATGAAAATCCGGTCGTAGCGTCCACCCACCTGGAACAGGCAAAAGAATGATCCGATGATCGCGAAGGAGATAAAATTCAGAATCAGCCCGATTTTTCGCAAAGGTCCGTTGGCCCACAAGCGGGGCACCATCGGACAGCGAATGACTTCGACTTTTCCGTAGCTTTCACGGTAAGGACCTTCTTCGAAAGAGTAACCGTCGAAGAAGCGGCCGCGCGGATAATTGGGAAGGCCGGTGTAAACAGTGACCTCGTGTCCGCGGTTCGCAAGCTCGGTCGCCAGATCGTTCACCTTGAAAGATTCGGGCCAAAAATACTGGGTGACGATCAGAATTTTCAAGCTACATGCCCATCAGCTTGGAATTGTCGAGCTCGAGATTCAAAAGCAGTTTCTGTTGAAACTTCTGCGGCAGTAGCTTTAGTAAAAAGGGAGGATAAGGCAGCAGGAAGTTCACGCCATTCAGTTTGAAAATTTCAGAAGTCGAAAGATTCAAGTCGCAGAGATTATAGACCTCATTCCATTTCAGGCGTCCTTCGAGACCCGCGATAATTTTTTCGACCACAAAGGGAAGCGTCGCCAGGCTTCGGCGGTTGCGAATATTGGAAGGAAGCGGGATTCCCATCTTTGAGATCTTTCGCAAAGACTGAAGGTTTCCCTTCGCATTTTTCGAAAAAATCAGGGTCGGGCGGAAAATCAGATAGCGAAGACCAGAGGCCTGAACAGATTGCTCGGCCAGTAGTTTGGATTTTCCATACATCGAAGGCGGCTCGGTCGGAGATTTTTCTGAAAAAGCAGTCGAAGAGGTTTCACCGTAAACCTTGGCGCTAGAGAGAAAAATAAAATCGGCTTGGGGAGACTTGAGTTTTACCAAGCGGGCCAGCTCCGAAGTCAGGCGAACATTGTCGCGCTCGAAATCTTCCCAGGTGGCTCCGACATCATGGGCTTTTCCGGCCAAGTGAATGACCGCCGAAAGATTGTCAAAAAGAGGCGAGCTTTCAGAGAGGGCGTCGCCTCTTTGAAAAGAGAGAATTTCGTATTTTTCCGAAGATAAAGCCGGTACTAGAGCCCGACCAACAAATCCATTTTTACCAGTGATCAGGACTCTTTTTTTCATCGCGAATTACTGTTGGCTCTTTTTTCGCCAAACAACGCGATTGATATAATCGGTGTAACTTTGGATGACTTTCGCGACTTGATCCGAGACACGATCAGAGCTGTAGTCTTGGATGTCGAGAGGTCTGAAGCTTTCAAACTGTCCCAAAGCCATCTGCACAGAATCCAAAATTCGATCGGCATGCACGCCAGCCATGATCACGGTGCCGACGTCCATACCTTCCGGACGCTCATGAGCTTGGCGAATCATGATGGCTGGGAACTTCAAAAGCGAAGACTCTTCGGTGATGGTTCCGCTGTCGGAAATCACGCACATCGCTTCTTTTTGCAGTTTGTTGTAGTCAAAGAATCCCATCGGCTTCATGAATTCGACCAACGGATTAAAGTCTTTTGGTCCCAAAGACTCGAGACGCTTGCGCGTGCGAGGGTGGGTCGAAATGATCACGCGTTTTCCGTATTTATCGGCAATGCGATTCAAAGAATTCAAAAGATTGGTGAAATTCTCTTCGTAGTCGACGTTTTCTTCGCGGTGAATGCTGACCAGGAAGTAGTCTTTCCCTTTCAACTTCATGCGATCCAACACATCACAACGATCAATTTGCTTTGAATAGAAATTCAAAACTTCACGCATCGGCGAGCCTGTTTTGATGATCTGCTCGGGACGCAATCCTTCGTTAATCAGATAGCGGCGCGCATGTTCACTGTGAACCATATTGATGTCTGACAGATGATCGACGATTTTGCGGTTGATCTCTTCTGGAACGCGCTGATCAAAGCAGCGATTTCCGGCTTCCATGTGGAAGATTGGAATTTGCAGACGCTTGGCTGAAATCACAGACAGGCAGCTGTTGGTGTCGCCATACACAAGCAGGGCATCCGGTTTCACCTGGCGCATAGCTTCGTCAGATTTTGCGATGACCTGAGCAATCGTTTGCGCTGCGGTTTCTTGAGCCGCATTGAGGAAGATGTCCGGTTTGCGAAAATCCAGATCTTTGAAGAAAACTTCGTTCAGTTCGTAATCGTAGTTTTGTCCGGTGTGGACCAAAGTGTGTTGAAAGTATTTATCAAGAAGCGGTGAAATGCGGCTGAGCTTAATGATTTCGGGACGGGTTCCAACAATGGTCATCAATTTGATCGGCACTTTGACTCTTCCCCTTTTGTCATTCACTTTGCTAAACTGGATCTAATCAAGTAGATCAGGACACAGGACAATGCAACCGCCGAATGCGTCGCGCCATAGAGAGTGAATATCGGTAGAATGAGATCTCGGAAATGAGCCTTCAGCGTCTATTGCGCATGACAAAAAAATTAACAAATCCCCAAGAGGTCAGCTGGAGCCGGCCGCCACAGGCTGATTTGGTGGTGTACGACCGAGTTGGCAGTGCGGATTTAGGCAAGATTGTGTTTCCGGATTTGAAATACGAGGCCTTCCCAGTTCGCGGTGAGTATTTTTATTTTCACCCCTCGATTTTGCTCGGAGCTATCTGGAATTGGCTGACGAAAAAAGTCTCTCTTCGTCAGGCCTACGAGGTGGCGTGTTTGCAGGCGATGGGCGCGAAAGTCGTCGTCACCTATATCGACAACAATCCCAATATCAATGCGGTTTCCCAAGCCTTGGATCGGCCGTCATTTGTCATTCAAAACGGCTTTCGTACCCATGATTGTGTCAGTCATATTTCAGGACTTCCCAATTTTTTTTGCTTTGGAAAACGTGAGCTGAACCTCTACGCTTCGCACCAAATTTCGGTCGAGAATTTTCATCCCGTGGGCTCGATCAAAGCGAGCTATTTTCGAGAGGAAATTGCACCTCAATTGCAGGCGGGTTCAAAGTATGACATCTGCCTGATTTCTTCTTACCAGCCTGGAATGGAAAAACCCGATTTTTCAGAGCCGGAAGAGTATCGACGACCGCTAGCCGAGGGAACTTTGAAGGCCAGCCAGTATTTGGCGCGTTTTCAGAGGGAAAAGGGCCTTCGCGTAGTGGTGGCGGGTTGGCAAAAGCCGGATGAAAATCAGGGCGAGCTGGCGTTTTATCGGCAGCAATTCGGCGAAAATGTTGAGGTGATTTCGGCTCACCGAGAGCACTTGAATTCCTATCGGTTGGCCTATCAAAGTCGCGTCGTTTTGTCCTACTGTTCGACGCTGGGATACGAGACGTTATCTTGGGGCCGGAAAGCCTTTTTCTTCTATATGCCGCAAGAAAAAAACTATCGTTTGGATCGTCCTCACTCTGCGTTGTTTCAAATTCGCGACGGAAGTTACGAGGAATTCTGTGGGAAATTGAACACGATTTTGGAGATGTCTGACGACAAATACCAAGAAGAGGTTCAGAAGGACACCACATACGTGATGGAGAACGGAAAAGAGCCTGCCTACCAATTGCTCAGAAGGCTGATCCATCAAGCCTTAGAGTGTGACAATCCAGCCGGTTAATCTTTGTCATTCGGGCCTATCTAGGCTAGGATTTCCCCACCTTTTTACATAAGAGAATTCGGGGGAACTCCATTTGGAAAATGCGATTTTTATCACCGTCCGAACGGGTTCGACGCGACTGCCGAACAAGGCCTTGTTGCAAGTCGATGGCTTGGCGACGATCGAGTATCTGATCGAGCGCTGCAAGAAAAGCCAAGAAGCGAAAAAAATCATTCTTTGCACCACCACGCTGAAAGAAGACGAAGCGCTAGTTGCAATCGCGAAAAAACACGACATTGATTTTTATCAAGGCAGTGTGGAAGACAAATTGGATCGTTGGCTGCAGGCGGCTCGCAAATTTGGCGTCGGCTGTTTTGTCACAGCCGATGGTGATGATCTTTTCTGTGAACCCGAATTGATGGACCTGGCCTTCCGCCAGTTGCACACGACCGGCGTGGATTTTGTTGAAGGCAAAGACATCGTATTCGGTGGATTCTCTTTCGCCATGACGACAGCGGCGCTAGAGCGTGTCTGTGAAATGAAGGGTACTTCCAACACCGAGATGATGTGGGTGTATTTCACGGAAACGGGAAAATTTAAAACCGACGTGTTGAAAGATGTGCCAGAAATTTACCGACGTCCTGACATTCGTGCGACCTTGGATTACCAGGACGATTTCAAATTCTTCGCCAACGTCATCCAGCATTTCCATGCGAAGGGAAAACAGGAATTTAATTTGCGCGAGATCATTGGCTATCTCGACAAGCATCCCGAAGTGATTCAGATAAACCGTTATCTTCATCAAGAATGGCTCGATAACCAAAAAGCAAAAACCAAACTGGTTTTGAAATAGGTGGCGTATGCAACAAAATACTTCAAAGTATCTCGGTAACGAAAAAAAATATCTCGACATGGTCCTGGCCACTGAAAATTGGGCGGCGACCAGCGGAAGCTGGAATAAAACTCTGGAAGAAAAATTCGCCCAGAAGATGGAATGCAAATACGCTGTTGCATTTAATTCTGGAACCGCAACCCTGCATGCTGCTTTGTTGGCTGTCGGTGTGAAGCCAGGTGACGAGGTTATCTCGCCAGCTGTGACGGTGATCATGGACACAACGGCGACATTGCATGCGAATGCGATTCCAGTTTATTGCGATGTGGATCCGCGCACGTTCAATTTGGATCCAAAAGATTTGCGAAAAAAGATCACACCGAAAACAAAAGCGATTATTGCGGTCGCCCTCTATGGTCTGCCAGCGGACATGGATGAAATCATGAAGATCGCTAACGAGCACGGCATCGCGGTGATCGAAGACAATGCTCAGTGTTTCTTAAGTCGTTACAAAGGCCGCATGTCCGGAACCTTGGGACATATCTCCAGCTGGAGCTTTGAAAATTCGAAGCACATTTCTTGCGGCGAAGGCGGCATCATTACCACGAACATCGAAAAGTACGCCGAGACCTGCCGCAAAGTGGGCGGTCACGGATTTAAAAATCTGCGCGCTGAAGAAGGCCGCATTCGTTTGAACCAGGAAGTCTTCCAAGACCCAGATTACAAACGCCACGACAGTCTGGGATGGAACTATCGTATGCCAGAATTCAATGCGGCTGTTTCTTTAGCTCAGCTGGAGCGTTTGGATGAGCTTGTGGATTTGCGTATCAAGTCGGCTGAAATTTTCTTGGACGAGATGAGCCGCTGCGATTACTTCCAGCCGCAATACGTGCCTGAAGGTGTCGAGCATTCTTATTTCACTTTGGGTGTTGTCTATAACGGTGAAGAAAAGAACGGTGTTCCTTGGCGCGATTTCCGCCGCGAGTATGTCGCCCAAGGCGGGGATGGCATCTACGCCGCTTGGAGCGTTCCATATCTTGAGCCATTGATGTCCGAGCGTGCGTTTGTGTCGCACTATCCGCAAATCTACGAAAATGTTTCTTACAAACAGGGCCTTTGCCCAAATGCGGAAGCTTTGCAAAAGAAGCTGATGCAGTTCAAAGCCAACTATCGTGATCTGGAATTGGCGAAAGCCAAAGCCGTTTGTCTGCGTAAGACGATCGAGAAGTTCGCAAAAAAATGAGCGAAGTGAAGTCGGTTCTTTTTGTCGGACTTGGTGGTGCTGGGCAGAGACATCTTCGCGTGGTGAAAAAGTTTTGCCCCGAGGCCAAGCTTTACGCTTACCGCACTACCAGCAAGACTCCGCTGCTGACGGCTGGGTTTGAGGTCGACGCAAAAAACACGGTTGAATCTCAGTACGGCATTGAGTTGGTTGGAACTTACGAGCAGGGATTAGCAAAGAAGCCGGACTTGGTTGTGATTTCAACTCCTTCGTCTCTGCATATGTCGGCGGCCTTGAAGGCAGTGGAAGCAGGATCGTCGTTGTTGGTTGAAAAACCTTTCTCACACAACCTGGAAGGATTTGCTCAGCTGAAGCAAATTGCCGAAAAGAAAAATCTTCTGATCGCAACATCCTATCAGCGACGTTACAACCCGCACTTTGAAACAGTGAAGAAGGCGATTGCTGATAAAACCGTCGGCAAGATTTCGTCGGTCGTGTTCAATGTTTCATCTTACCTTCCGGTTTGGCACAAGTACGAAGACTTCCGCGATATGTATGCGGCCCGACCTGAATTGGGTGGTGGCGCGCTTTTGACTGAAATTCACGAGATTGATCTCTGCACCTGGTTTTTTGGGCTTCCGCAGACGGTGTACTGCGCCGGTGGAAGTCTCAGTGGTGCCGATCTGCAGGTCGAAGACACGGTGGCAGTGGTTTTGAACTACGGTTCGTTTGTGGTGTCTTTGAATATCGGATTTATGAATCGCAAAACTCGAAAAGAGATGCAGCTTTACGGAAGCCAAGTCAGTTTCGAGTGGGCCGAAAATCAAAATATTTTAAAAACTTTCTGGCACGAATCGAACAAAGAGGATTCGGTCTCGGCACTATTCAATGGGCCGGACGAACTCTTTGAAAATCAGTTTCAGGATTTGCTGAAGCGGGGCCTTCGATATTCTGCCGAAGATTATAACAAAGCCGAAATGTCAGTCCGAATTGTGGAAGCGGCAAAAGCTTCGATGAAGTCGGGACAAGCGGTGAGGATTTAAAATGCACAAAATCGGATTTATGCAGGGGCGACTGACCCCGATTGAAAATGGACGCATTCAAAGTTTCCCGTGGACCAACTGGGAAAATGAAATCGAGCAGGCGGCGGCCGAAGACTTCCGCATGATGGAATGGACGCTGGATCAGGATCGTCTGTACACAAATCCATTGATGACCGTTGAAGGGCAGAATCGTGTTCGTGCCCTGCAAGAGAAGTGGAATTATCAAATTCCATCTCTGACCGGTGATTGTTTTATGCAAGCACCGTTTTACAAAGTGACAGGCGCGCAAAGCGAAGAGCTTAAGAAAGATTTTGCGAATATCCGAAACGCCTGTGAAAGATTGGGAATCGAGTACATCGTGATGCCTTTGGTGGACAACGGTAGGATGGAAAACCGCCAGCAAGAAGACGCCTTGGTCGAGCATCTGCTAGAGATTCAGCCACTGCTGAAAGCAAAAAACCAAAAAGTCGTTTTCGAATGCGATTACGCGCCGACTGAATACAAGCGCTTTATCGATCGTTTGCCGGCCGCACACTTTGGTGTGAACTACGATATCGGTAACAGTGCGTCTTTGGATATTCCAGCACCTGCGGAATTTTCTTTGTACGGCGACCGCGTTTTGAACGTGCACATCAAAGATCGTGTAAAAGGCGGTACGACGGTTCCATTGGGTGAAGGACATGCGGATTTCCACAGCGTCTTCACCGAGCTGAAAAAAATCAAATACAAAGGCAACTTCATCCTGCAAACGGCTCGCGCCAAAGACGAGCAGCATATGATGGTTCTGAAAAAATACCGAACTTTCACCCAGAAGCTGATCGCGGAGTATCTGACATGAATCAACCTCAGCGTTTTGATTTGACCAACAAAGTCGCCATCGTCACTGGTGCCGCAGGCCTTTTGGGTCTCCAACATTGCCATGCTCTTTTGGAAAGTGGCGCGACAGTCGTTTTGACGGATCTCAATCAGTCAGCTTGTGACGAGGCGGTCGCGAAGTTGAAGACCACTTATCCTCAGGCGCAAATTCTCTCGCAAGCGATGGACGTGTCGAAGGAAGATTCCGTGCGCGCTTGTCTGGACGCCACTTTGAAAAAGTTTTCTCGGGTGGATATTCTGGTCAACAACGCGGCGATCGACCCAAAGGTGAAAAGCGATGCGACGATGCTCGAGCAAAGCCGCTTGGAAAATTACTCGCTGGAATCATGGAACTTCCAAGTTTCTGTCGGACTAACGGGGGCTTTCCTTTGTTCGAAAGTTTTTGGGGCAGAGATGGCTCGCAAAGGCTCGGGTGTGATTTTAAACATCGCCTCGGACCTGGCCGTGATTGCACCGGACCAACGTCTTTATCAAAAACCAGATCGTGAACGCGATCAGCAGCCGGTGAAGCCCGTGACATACTCGGTGATCAAAGCAGGCTTGGTGGGACTGACAAGATATCTTTCAACTTACTGGGCGGACCGCGGGGTTCGCGTGAATTCACTTTCTCCGGGTGGCGTGTATAACGGCCAGCCAGAAGAGTTCGTACAAAAGCTGGCGCGCTTGATTCCACAGGGCCGTATGGCCAAAGTGGACGAGTATCGTGGCTGCATTCAGTTCCTGTGCTCGGATGCTTCCAGCTATATCAATGGCCAGAATCTGGTCGCCGATGGAGGCCGGTCGGTATGGTAATGAGCAAAGAAAAGTTTTTCGATCTGTTGGCTCATCAAATTCCGGGTGGATCTCGCGAGCAAATCACAGACACCGGACGACGCGTGTATTTTGCGCCGTTTTCGATGGATGGTCTGAATGAGATGTACCAATATTCGAAAAATCCAAAGTTGTACGAATACTTTGAATTCCCGCCACAACAGACGATCGAAGAAACGAAACAGTACATGGAAAAACTGTTTCAGCGCATGGGCCCGTCACCGATGGATCGCAAGGCGATGTATTGGTTTGTTCGCCGCTGCGAAGACGATCGCTTGGTTGGGACTTTTAGCCTGGTGAATATCGATTTCGGCCGCAAATCGGCTGAATGGGGTTACGGCGTGGATCCGGATCTTTGGGGACACAACTATCCTTTGGAGATGATGAGCATCGCCAAGAAATTTGCCTTTGAAACTTTGGAGCTGAACCGTCTTTGGGGCCAGACCATGGTCACCAATCAAAAGACGATTTCGGTCCTTTTGGCCGCCGGTTGCAAACATGAGGGAACATTGCGCGATTTCTACAGCAAAGACGGCAAATACACGGACGCTTGGGCTTACAGCATTCTTCGCCGCGAATACACGGCGGAGGCCAAGCCTCAGGTGGCTCATCAGGCAAAGGCCGTTGATGCCAATGCGATCGCGCAGGTTTTATCTGATGTGCTTCGCGAGAAGATCGTCGATTTTGACCGCGATATGGAACAGTACAATTCTTGGGATTCGATCACTCACTATGACATCGTGGTGGCTTTGCAAAACAAGTTTGCTTGCGACTTCAATTCGGAAGAGATTGTGGGTCTGCGATCGGTGAGTTCCATTAAAAATATTTTGGAGCAAAAGCTGTAAGCATGAAGACACTTGGTGATTTGCTCCGCCGCAGCCGATTTCAGTATGCCGAAGTGCCGGCAGTGAAGTTTGGCACTCCGACACTGACCTATTCGCAGCTTTTGATGAAAGCTGAAAAAGTGGCCGCTTGTTTGAGTTATCTGGTGGGCAAACAATCGCGAATCGGGATTGTCGGACAGAGAAACCTCTCTGTGTATCCTGGTATTGCGGGATCCATCCTGAGCGGCATGGTCTACGTGCCGGTCAATCCAAAATTTCCGCTGAATAAAAAGCTCAATATTATCGAGCAGGCCAACATCAAAATTCTGATCGCCACACGCGAAGACAAAGCTGAAGTGGCAGCCTTGCTGGAAAATGCGAAGATCGATTCCGTGATTTATCCCGACACCATGGAAATGGTTCAGCAGGGAAAAACTTATTCGCTCGACATTTATGATAGCCTTCCCGTCGATGTTCAGCCGGAGGATTTGGCCTATATCATGTTCACCTCGGGCTCGACTGGAATGCCGAAGGGTGTGATGGTCAGCCACGCCAATGTGCTGGCGTT
>CBIHPB010000002.1:0-31808 GCA_966211485.1 uncultured Bdellovibrio sp. | reverse complement strand
TTTGTTGTTTGGGGGGATCAATTGGTTAGGGTGATTTGGGAGCTAGAAACCACTCTACAAAAAGCGACTCCGAAAGATTACCTGGGACTGGCGAACTTGCTGGCAAATTGACGCAAGTCGTGCCAACTGTATTCCTCTGTTTGACTCTTTTAAAATTTCATAATTTTATCAAGTGGTTATCCATGTAATTAACGGAGGAAATCATGAAAGTTTTGTTATCTGTATTGGTAGCGATGGCAGCCCTCACTGGCTGTACGAAAAAAAACAGCGATGAAATTGTCATCGGACACTTTGGTTCGATGACGGGTTCTGAAGCAACATTCGGTCAAAGCACCGACGAAGGAATTCGCATGGCGGTTGATGAAGTCAACGCAGCTGGCGGAATCAAAGGAAAGAAAATCAAAGTCATCACGATGGATGACCAAGGAAAAGCAGAAGAAGCAGCTTCTGTTGTCACTCGTTTGATCGAGCAAGAAAAAGTTGTCGCATTGTTGGGTGAAGTGGCGAGCTCGCGCTCTCTGGCAGCGGCACCAATCGCTCAGAACAAGAAAATTCCGATGCTGACTCCAAGCTCGACCAATCCAAAGGTCACCGAAGTCGGTGATTATATTTTCCGTGCTTGCTTCATCGATCCGTTCCAAGGAACTGTGATGGCGAAGTTTGCTGCCAACGATTTGAAGTTTAAGAAAGTCGCCATCTTGCGTGACGTAAAGTCTGACTACTCTGTTGGTCTGGCTGATTTCTTCACAGCGAAATTCAAAGAACTGGGTGGCGAGATCGTTTCAGATTCCAGCTATCAATCACAAGACGTGGACTTCAAAGCTCAGCTGACTCAGATCAAATCGACAAATCCAGATGCGATCTTCGTTCCTGGTTACTATACCGAAGTCGGTCTGATTGCTCGTCAAGCTCGCGAATTGGGAATCAAGGCGACTTTGTTGGGTGGCGACGGCTGGGATTCTCCGAAGTTGTCTGAGATCGGCAAAGACGCGATCAACGGCGCTTACTTCTCGAACCATTACTCAACTCAAAGCACAGAGCCTGCGGCAGTCGAGTTCTTGTCGAAGTTCAAAGCGAAATATAACAAGCAACCAGATGGACTTTCATCTGTTGCTTACGATGCAACTCGTATGCTGTTGAAGGCGATGGAAACTTCGCCCGAAATCAAGGCAACTTCGATCCGTGATCAGTTAGCGACCATTAAAGAATTTGTTGGTGCGACTGGTAAGATCTCTATCGATGACAAGCGCAACGCTGTGAAGTCGGCTGTCGTGGTCCAGGTCCAGGGCCCCGAATACAAATATATCACGACTGTAAATCCGTAATTGTTCATAATAAAACCTCTGCCCCGGTTTCAGATCTGAGACCGGGGTTTGCTTAAAGGGGTGTTCATGCAAGACTTTCTTCAACACGTCATCAACGGAACCAGCCTGGGCAGTATTTATGCCTTGATCGCGCTGGGATACACGATGGTGTACGGAATCCTACAACTGATCAATTTTGCCCACTCGGATGTCTACATGGTCGGAGCTTTTGCTTCCTACTATACAGCCATGTTGTTGGGGAGAACTGATAATCCAGGGTTGTTGACCCTGCTGATTTTACTTCTCGCTTCGATGTTCGTCTGCAGTCTTGTCGGACTGGCGATCGAGCGATTCGCTTACCGGCCTCTGCGAAAAGCGCCGAAACTGAATATCTTGATCACGGCCATCGGAATTTCTTTGTTCCTTGAATACGCGGGTCAGGTGGTCTTCGGTGCCGATCCAAAAGTTTTCCCAAGTGTCTTGAATGATTTTGTGATCGCTGATCTGGGTGGTGTGCCGCTGAAGAGCTTGGACATCACAGTCTTGGTGGTCACGGTCGTGATGATGCTGGTTTTGAATTTCGTCATCTATAAAACCAAACTTGGCAAAGCCATGCGTGCGGTGAGCACCAACATGGCGGTGGCAAGTCTGATGGGTGTGAACACAGATCGAATCATCGCCTTCACTTTCATCGTCGGCTCGTCACTGGCCGGTGTTGGTAGCGTGCTAGTCGGAATGAAATATCCAAAGATCGAACCATTGATGGGCATGATGATTGGCCTCAAAGCTTTCGTTGCTGCCGTCTTGGGTGGTATCGGAAATATCGCTGGCGCCGTTCTTGGTGGATTACTGATGGGTCTTTCGGAAGAAATGGTCGTCGGCTATCTGTCGTCAACTTACCGGGATGCTTTGGCGTTCGGTATTTTGATTGTCATTTTGATTTTCCGCCCAGCGGGTCTGTTGGGTAAAAACACAGTGGAGAAAGTCTAATGAAAGATCTCACACGCTCTCTGAAAATTCCTTTGCTTAGTTTTGCTGTGTTGTGGGTTTTGGGTTGGGGAATCGATTTCGGTTTCAACTCGTTCATCCAGCTGACACTGATTTACGTTATGATCAACATGCTGCTGGCGATGAGCTTGAACTTGGTCAACGGTTACACCGGCCAGTTCTCACTAGGTCACGCCGGCTTTATGGCGGTCGGCGCCTACACTTCAGCCTATCTCAGCACCATTGTTCCGATTGCTCCGGGTGGATTGCAGATCGCTTCCTTCTTTCTGTTTGCGTTGGTTGGCGGGATTATGGCCGCAATTGCTGGCTGGGTCGTCGGTCTTCCTTCGCTTCGCTTGAAGGGTGACTATTTGGCGATCGTGACTTTGGGATTTGGTGAAATCATCCGTGTCGTTCTGCTTAACACCCAAGCTGTTGGCGGCGCCCGCGGTATGTACGGAATTTCAGGCCCAAGCGATTGGGACCTGGGCGGATTTGTCGTCAGCAAATTCGTGATCGGCTATTCACATGCTTTGTTGTGGGTGCTGATCTGCTTCTTCACCATCTGGCGTTTGATTCGCTCGTCACATGGACGCGCTTTCTTGAGCGTGCGTGAAGACGAAGTCGCGGCGACAGCCATGGGAATCGATACGACCAAAGCCAAAGTTCGCGCTTTCGTTCTGTCCAGCTTCTTCGCTGGCATCGCAGGCTCGATCTTCGCTCACTATGCCAACTACTTGAATCCGTCTTCATTCTCGTTCATGCGCAGCGTTGATGCGGTGATCATGGTGGTCTTGGGCGGAATGGGAAGTTTGTCGGGATCTTTGCTGGCCGCTGTGTTTATCACGGTCATGCCCGAGATGTTGCGACCTCTGCAAGAAATCACCGGCGTCGACCTTCGTATGGTGATCTACGCACTGTCTTTGATCCTGTTGATGATTTTGCGTCCGAAGGGATTGTTCGGAAGTTTGGAACTAAATGATATTTGGCGCCGTCGCAAAGGTCAGGTGAACTGATGAAACTGCTTGAAACACAAAATATGACCATGCAATTCGGCGGTCTGAAGGCTGTCGATTCTTTGAGCTTTCATATCAACAAGGGCGAGCTGATGGGCTTAATCGGCCCGAATGGTGCCGGCAAGACGACTTGCTTTAACATGCTGACGGGCGTGTATGTTCCCACTTCCGGCGATGTGATCTTCGACGGGAAATCGATCAAAGGGCAAAAGCCTCACGATATCTCCCATCTGGGTGTGACTCGTACATTCCAGAATATTCGCTTGTTCCGCGATCTCAGTGTTCTTGATAACGTGATGATCGCCGGTGGCCAGCACCAGAAATACGGAATGGGCGCGGCGGTTCTGCAAACTCGCCAGTTCCTCGACGAGGAAAAGTCTTTGAAAGACAAAGCCATGAGCCTGCTGTCGATTTTCAATCTCGATAAAAAAGCGAATGAAGAATCCAGCTCACTCCCCTACGGAGAGCAACGAAAGCTGGAAATCGTTCGTGCACTGGCAACAAATCCAAAACTGATTTGCTTGGACGAGCCCGCAGCCGGAATGAATCACAATGAAACCCATCACCTGATGGAAACCATTGCCAAGATTCGCAAGGAATTCAATCTGACTGTTCTTTTGATCGAACACGATATGAAACTGGTCATGGGAATCTGCGAGCGCATCGTGGTTCTGGATCACGGCGTAAAGATCGAAGAAGGCACACCAAAGCAAATTCAAACTTCGCCAAAAGTGATCGAAGCTTATCTGGGTGCCGATACTGAACTGCACGGAGGAACCACATCGTGAGCCAAATCCTGAAAGTTAAAGACCTGCATGTCCACTATGGCTCGATCCATGCTTTGAAAGGCGTCACCTTCGAAGTGAACACCGGAGAAGTGGTTTCCTTGATCGGCGCCAACGGTGCCGGCAAAACGACGACCCTTCGTGCCTTGTCTGGAATTGTGGATTCCAAAGGTTTGATCGAATTCAAAGGCCAGTCTCTTTCGAACTTTAAATCTTTTCAGCGTGTCAGCCTGGGGCTTGCCCAATCGCCGGAAGGACGTGGCGTGTTTCCAAACATGTCCGTTCTTGAAAATCTGGAGATGGGTGCTTATTCACGCAAAGACACCGTTGAAATTTTGAAAGATATCGAAATGTGTTTTGGCCTGTTCCCTCGCTTGAAAGAGCGGATCAAGCAGCTGGCTGGCACCATGTCTGGTGGCGAACAGCAGATGCTGGCGATATCCCGCGCTTTGATGTCGCGGCCGCAGTTGTTATTGTTGGACGAGCCTTCCTTGGGACTGGCGCCGCGAATTGTGGCCCAGATTTTTGAGATCATTCAAAAGGTGAATTCCCAGGGCATGACGATCTTGTTGGTCGAGCAGAATGCTCGCCAGGCTTTGAAAATTTCCAATCGCGCTTATGTCATTGAAACTGGCAAAGTGACATTGGAAGGTAAAGGTCAGGATCTTCTGAACGACGACAGTGTTCGCCGCAGTTATCTAGGTGTGTAATGGCTCGAAGACTTTCGGATTATTCCGAATTTCTTTTGGCCTTGCACCAGTCGATCATCGAGCAAACTGAATTTTCCTCAGCCCCTGCTCTCACTGAAATCATGAAAGAAACACGGATGGTGGTCGCAATTAATCACGCGACCCCGCTGTCTTGGCTTCCGGCCATGTCGACCCTGGCGTTGGAAGCAATCCAAGCCGGTGGTGGTGATCGCACGCCAATGGGCGTGGTGGATCGTTGGTTTTACAAAAATCCTCTGACTCAGTTTCTGGCCGAATATCTATCGCAGTCCCATCATCCGCAAAGTTTCGACGAGTTGCTGTCGAATTTCACACAAACAGAGCGAGCGGATTTGATCGTCTTTCCGGAAGGTGCAAATACATTCTTTGGAGATGTTCATGAGGTGCAAGAGTTTCGCTCGTCCCGATTTGCCGAGATGGCGATTCGTGCTCACTGCCCGATTTTAATTGTTTCACACGCAGGTTCAGAAGGTTGGAGCTTTCCGCTGCAGATTCCGCCAGAATGGATTGCCTATGTGATGCCATTCTCGAAGTTCTTTGGCGAAGGACTGACAAAGGCCCGAGCAATCAACTTTCCTTGGATTCCACGAAAAATTTCGAAATTTCAAATGAAGTGCAAGTTGTACTGGCCAAGTTTGAAAGAAGCAGATCTTTCAGCAGATCGCGAGACTTGTCGGCAACAGGTGCAGGCCGAAGCCGAGAAGGCCCGGCAGATCATGCAGGACCTTCTGAAAACAGAATCGAAAAATTAACGAGCTTCGTAAGTGAAGTGCTCGTACTGTGGGTGCGAGTGGCAAACGTCGTTGAGTGTGACCTCATCAACAGAAACCTCAAGCGCTTGTGGATTTCCCTTTCCCAAGAAATCAGTCTCACCAGAAATTTTCATTTCAACCGTGTGACCTTCTCCACAACCGCTTTCCCAACGATCCAGCAACAAGCTAGAAGCCTTGAACGAGTAGGTGTCTTCATTTTTACGGACCAATGATGTCACAGTTAGATTGGCAAACAACTGTGGCTGAAAGTAGCTATAAGCAGAGATTTGCTGGGTCATTGGATTGATTTCCAAAGTTTCCAGGCAGATTTCCAATGGGACTTCGGCGCTGACATAAACGCCTTCTTGTGCTTTCAAAGCATAGCAAGTCTGAGCTTCTTTGTGCTCTTCAGGACCTGCGAAAACATTCAAACTCACCAAGGCGGTAACCAAAATTCCAACTGATTTCATTGTGACTCCTTTGACTGACGGTTGATTTCGAAGGCTCTGACTACCACGCGAGGGGCCGCTGAACCTGTCAAGATTCGGTTAGATCCCACAAAATCGGCTTTATGACGCACTATTTATCGGCCGGTTTGAAATACTTCTTATAGATATCGTCGTTCCCTTCGAAATCAGACAGCTTAGGCTTGGAACTGCCTTTAGGAGCCTTTTTGGAGAGGTCTTGCACCATGGCCTGACTGATCTCTTCGAGATTTGCAGGTTTTTTGGCCTGAAGGGCTTTGTAGACTTCTGGAGTCGTCGTTTGAATGTCTGACATCACCATCTCTTGAGAAACTTTTTGAAGCTCTTCAATTTTGGTTTTCAATTCCGGCGTCGCAGTTTTCATATCTGGCGGTGGAGTGGTTGTGCTGGCTTGCATTTGCTTGAGATCGGCCTGTGTTGAAATCAGAACTTTCACTTCAGGCTGGGCCGATTCGGCGATGGCCTTCTGTCCAGTCTTCACAAATACAGGCTCAGATTGTTTGGCAGCCATTGAAATCGCAGTGACTTCCACTTCTCCGCGCAAGACGTGAACTTGTGTGTTCTCTGACAAAGGATTGTTGATCATGTACAAATCGGTACCGCGAACACCGGAAGTAATCGACTGTGTCCGAATCCGAATTCCGCTAAGAGGACCTTTCTTGTCGATCATGCCGCGCATTTTTCCATACAAGAGTTCGGATGAAACCTCTTTGGTCGCCCCTTTATCGATCGATTTCGGAATGATAAAAGCCGTCGCATTGCCGAGGATGAAGACGTCGCCGTTATCGTAAATGATTTTCACTTTTCCGTCGTTACCCGAACGAAGAATGTCGCCAGGATGAACTTTGACGCCAGGCTGAACTCGGCGACTGACATATTTTTTTCCATCATAGATGACAAAAGATTTTTCGGTGGCACCGGATTCAACACTTAACGCAGAAAAAATTTCGACCAAACCAGAGAAAGAGACGACCATGGCCTCTTTGATTTCGACCGCACTGGCCTGGACTGTGATCCCGATGATAAGAGCGAAAAGAACTCGAAACATAGACATGATGGCGTCCCTCTGTTGTAATCAATTTAATATGAAGTTCATCATTGGCATCCTCTACTTGTCCAGCCTGATCTCCAGCCTCATATCCCAAGCCGCATGGGCTCAAACGACACTAGCCGACAAACAAAGCGCGTTTGTCTACCCTGAACTGCAAGTTTCCCCTCGAGCGTCCGAGCGAATTAATATGGAAGCTAAGACCGAAGCCCGAACGCGCCGAACTCAACTTCTACCAATGCAAATTTCCGCTTTATCAACATTGTTGGCCGGCGCTGCTGCTCCAAAACCGACAGATGAATTTAAGAAAGAACGCGACGACGTGAAGTATTCGCGTCAGGTGGCCATTGGTGTTGGCGTTTCTTGGCTTTTGTTTTCATATTTTTTTAACGAAGACTACATCCCTTACAACAAGGCTGCTGCTTTGCTAAAAACCATGCCGGATAAAACGCCGCAAGACGAGCTGGTGCGTGAGAGAATTGCTGAAGAGCAAATTGAAGCGGCGTCCAGCCTTGGAAAGAAAATGATGTGGGCGTCTGTGATCACAAACCTGGCGGCGGCGGGATACCTGAGCAACAACACATCAAATGAAGGTGAAGTCTACGCCGGTGTGGCGGCCATTTTGGCTTTCACGCCTGTTGTGTTTCGCGATCGTTGGCAAATCGTGAACGATTATCATCAAGACTACAAAAAACGAATCTATGGGCCGATTGCCTTGCCGACTCTGATAAGCTCGCCATCCGCAGTTGCTAGCAATTCCCCGCCCGTTCCTGGCGTGCTCTGGCATCTGAGCTTTTAATTTCAGCGCTTATTGGATGTCGATGAAATTTCTTTTTGAATCGTGAGATCCGCCATCTTTTTTCCCAATTGCAGCGCTTGATCTTTTGGCGCATTCAAACCGCTTGGGGAAAGTGCGTACTCGTAACTGACTTTGAAATTTTCGAAGGCCGAAGGACTTGTTTTGATCAAAGCCTGAGCCGTCTTGAGCGCATCGGCTTCTGTCAACGCCACGTTGCTTTTCAAATATTGAAAGCTCTTCAGGAAGATCTCTCCAGCAGCAGGTCCATCCTCCGTACTGGCCAAGGAGACATTCTTGGAAAGCTCGGCACAATCGGCCTTGCTGAGATTGATTTCTGTTTTCTTCAGACAAAATTCAGAGACCTTTTGGAAGGCCACCAAAGCTTTTTGAACGGGTCCGTGGTATTCGACCGACATTTGTTTGGCCAGCTTCAGGGAGCTTCCGATATCGAGATCAAAGCCGTCTTCCGCGTAAGCGCTTTTGAAAATCTGCGTGAAGGCTTCGGCATGAATATCTTCGCGCTGGGAAAAATCGATTGCCGTTTTGAGGATTTCATTCAATGAAATTTCGGTCTTTTTTAAAAACTTCACCGTTTGAATAAAGCGCTTGGCAGATCCGTTGCAGCCAGCAGCCACCTGAGAGGCGACCTTCACAGCATTGTCCCCTGCCGCCGCCAAATCCGCATCATCCCGCAAAAACTCGTAAGTGGTGATGAACTCTTTGCCACTTTCGCAAGCGGCCGAACCCGCGGCAAAAACAGGATTTGCAATCAGTGTGCAGAGCAAAATTCGGTAGATCATTTATCCCCCCATTTGGGTCAGTGGAAACAACTGAATCGAAAGCTGATAAACCGAGTCCGCTTGCGTGGATTCAAAGCGATCCATCAGCTCTTTCTGAAACTCGAGAATCATCTGCTTGGCTTCGTCCAACCTTGATTTTTCCAATGTGATAGTCGCATTTGAAATATCCCGTTCTTGGATTGGTTTTTCTTTCAGAGCTTTCCGAGCCAACAATAAAATTTGCTCGTGGTATCTCAGTGTAGACGATTTCGGCAGACCTTCCACCACAAAACTTTGTCGGGTCGCCTTCCACTCGCCGTTATCCATTTTGCGAACCAAACCTTGCTTGGCCAGACGACGGAGCATGGTCTGAGTCTCGGATAATTTCAGTCCCAGCATTCGGGCGATGTTCTGATCCGTTGAATTCAGATTTTGAATCGTCAAAAGCGTCAGGCAAGCCGAATATCTCCAGTTGGAAATAATCTCGAACCGATCTCGCGGAATGGGCTCGTACTCGGCGATTTCGGTGCTCTTCACCCGGCGCAGCTGATCCTTGGCAAGACTTTGCTCGAAATCGGTTCCGGATTTTTCGACATTCAACAGACTGAGAAAGTATTTCTTTTTGGCCGTCGTCCAGTTCAGATTTCGGATGATCCGGGCGCCGGTTTGCCGGCTGAGATTCCGGCGGCCTGAAAAAAGAAGACTGAGATAAGCCGAAGAAACCTGAAGCTGTTGAGAAAAACGGCGAAGCGAGTAAAGCGGATTTTTTTTTCTTCTTTGCTCGAATTCCTCTTTTAAAAGGTCCAAATAGGAGGCGTTTTTGTCGGGCTGCATTCCTCCCTAATACACCGAATATTTCCGACCGAGTCTAGGTTTCAAATCAGTGATAACACCGTGTTATCACTCAATGGATTTCGCAGTCTCAAAAGATTTGCCGTTACCGATGTTCATGAATAGATTTGCGCCAGGGCCCTTGTGGGGGCCGTTTCCGAAACGGCCTCCACCCCTCACTGACTTCTTGCCTTAAAAAAGCAAAGCCCCGGTTTTGACACCAGGGCTTTGACATGGAGTTATCTAATTTCGGGAACTAACTATCTATTAGCGTTTCAGTTGAATGACTTCTTCCAACAACTGGTCGGTTGTTGTGATCGTCTTCGCATTGGCCTGGAAACCACGCTGATTTTGGATCAGGTTCACGAATTCGGCAGCCAAATCGACAGTTGATCGCTCAAGAGACTTGGCGAACAGTTTACCACGACCTGCACGGCCGGACTGACCCAAAGCGGCCAAGCCTGATTCTCTGGATTCTTTCAATCGGTTGTTACCGACTTTGAACAGAGCTTCTGGATTTTCGAATTTCGCCATTGCGATCTGCGAAAGATCCTGCGCTTCACCGTTCGAGTACAGAGCCGTCAACACACCCTGGTCATTGAATGACAAGTTGGTGATGGTACCAGCCGCTGCACCGTCTTGGTGCCATGTGATCAAGTCTGAATCCTTACCGTACTGCTTGGTTCCTTCAACGCCCTTACCACCTTCGCCAATTGCATCACCGAAGTTGATTTTGATCTTTTGATCTTGGAACGCACCACCGGCAAAGTTGAAATTGCTTTCGGTCATTTCCTGAGTTTGCAGTTTACCATCCACATTGAATTCCAGTTTTCCTTTGCAGGCTTCTGCCAATTCACCTGGAGTTCCGCCGCTCATTTCTTTTCCATCGACAACACCGCGGTATTCCCACTGACGATCCGCCGTCTTATTGAAGAACATCGTCACCAAGTGTTTGTTACCTTGAGAGTCGAACATCTCAACGCCTGTCGAGTAGTGTGAAGTCGTGTACGGATCTTTGATATCGAATTTCTTTGTCGCATCCACACGTGAATCCAAGTTCAGATCCATGCGAACTTCTTTGGTCGCTTTCGCTGGGATCAGGGCGCGTGGGAAGCGGATATTGTCTGTTTTGTTCAGAATGTTTCCACGCTCGTCCGCCTGGAAACCTTGAACGCGTTGGTTGTCGTTCGTGACCAAGAATCCTTCTTTATCAAAGTGGAAAGATCCATCACGAGTGTAAGAGGTTCCATCGGAACCCTTCACCTGGAAGTAACCTTCACCCGAGATCGCAAGGTCTGTCGCCTTATCTGTCGCATCGACGTTACCTTGAGTGATGATGGGATTGACGGCACCGATCTTGGTACCACGACCGATTTGGTTACCACCCAAGATCCCTTTCAAGTCCTTCGAGAGGATATCTTGAAATTCCGCACGAGAAGATTTGAAACCGACGGTGTTCGCATTGGCGATATTATCACCAACAACCCCCAAAGCTTCACCTTGTGCCACGAGACCGGATACACCGGTATATAATGAAGAGAGAACTCCCATTGCGACCTCCATGTCGTTTCGGATTCAATCAATCAGTCATGAACCCGAGTTTTGGAGGGCTTCCTCTACGAGGACCAGCCCTTATTAATATTTTAGAACTCTTCCTAACACTAACTCTTGCTTAAAACTTACATCACGATCGTGCTGTCGATGTTCGTGAACACGTTCTCCTTGAGCGCATTCTTGTCCATCACGGTCACAACCGTTTTATTCTTCACACTGACAATCAGCGCAGAATCGTTCATGAGCACCAAGGTGTCCTTCGAGCCCTTTGAAGCGGCTCTGTTGACAGCATCATTCAATCGCTCCATATCGGCCTTATTGAATGAAATGCCTCGGGTCTGCATGCGCTCCACCGCATGATTTGAAAACTTGACGGATTCCGCTGGAATTTGTCCCGCCATCGCCGCCGGATTTTTTCCGATCTGCGATTGCGGTTGCAATCCACCTTGGATTCCGTTCAAGGTCTCTTGAAAAGATGGCCCACCAGGAATTTGAGCTTTGCCAATGGCAGAACCCTTATCCGGCTGAATCATGTTTTCAAAATTTGAAACCTTCTTGATATCCACTTTTATTTTTCCTTCTTCAGTTTTGTGATCCCATCACTTCAACAGAAGAAAAGTTATTTTTTCGCTGATGAATCGGGACGCGTCTCTTTCTCTAATCGTGCCATCATCTCTCGAGACATGCCCACATTTTCCATCACGTTCGATGCCGGAGGTGCGACAGGATCTCCCGCGCGTTGCTCTGCATCTGCCTTTTCTCCATTTTGTGATGCGGACTGTTGTTTTAACAAGTCCTGTCCTGGCGTTAATTTTGCATTTTGTGAAATCTGGCCGTTCTTCATAAGACTTGGGTCCACGATTTTCTTCACGTCTTTCAATTTCACGCTCTGAGTACCAACCAAAAGAACAGGTCCTTCTGGAGTATAGTTCAGTCCGGAAATAATTCCTTCGAAATCCGTTTTCACTCCCAGCTTCTGTCCATTGGCAGCCGTGGCTTCCATGAAGAACTGATATTCCCCTGCAGGAGCGGCCATTCCGCGGTCATCCAATCCATTCCAAGTGTAACTGTTCGCACCTTTCTTGATCTCTTTGAGATCGACCGTGCGAATGATTTCACCCGAGCTGTTTCGAACTTTGAATTTCGCTTCCTTGGCGTCGCCGCCAAGCTCGTAAGAAAAATCGTGAGTCTTATCACCTTTGACACGTACCAATTTCGAAGAATCGCCGCTGACAGCCTTGCCGATAAAGTTCAATGCCTGGAAGCTTTCCGTCGGTTTTTGTCCCGCCTTCATTTCATCCAAGGTCTGATTGACGTTTTGCAATTGTTCGACGGAGCTGAATTGAGCCAGCTGAGCCGCCAGTTCGTGAGACTGCATCGGATTCGTCGGATCTTGATGCTTCATCTGAGCAATCATCAATTTCATAAACGAATCCTTATCCATTTTGTCACTGCCGGCTGTGCGCATTTTCTTGGTCGGATCGACCCAGTTCGGATCCGCAATCTTATTGAGCATATCGCCGATGTTTTCATCGCCGAGCTTTGCCAAATCCTGAGCGCTATTGGTTTTCACGCCACCAGCACCACGACCGAACTCGTTCTGAGTCGCATCGCTATAAGATTTCGTTCCCTGTTTCACACCCATCACAGCCATTTTGTGCTCCTCAGTTCCTCTTCCATGCCGCCGTCGATTGAATTCTTGCTATCGCTTGGAATTCGTATCGACGTTGGCCAATCCCGATAAGCTTTGCTTATCGGGATTCCATTGTAGGAAGAACTTCTTTTGCAGCCCTTATTTTCTCACAACTTTAGGCGACCAAGTTCAGGCCTCGACCCTTTCCGGACCCGGCGTAGGCTTTTGCGGCCACACCTGAATTCGTCGGAGTCAATGGAGCCTCTCGCTTGGTGCCGCCGTAGGCGCGCACTCCGGGCGAATCGTTAAATCCGCTTCGGCGTTCGAAACCACCATTTTGTCCGCTAAATTCACTCCAGAAATCTCGGGTCTGTTGCTTCGATTGGTTCTGTCGGCCGTCCATCTGTTGTTGTTGGTTGGAATCCTGGCTTCGAGCATCTGTCGAAGTCTGGTTCCCCACATCCACTTTCAACTGGTCCATCGTCAATTGATGATGGGCCAGATGAGTTTTCAGATCGCCGATCGAACTTTCGATCAACTTTTTGGCTTCCTTGGATTCGGCCTGCATCTCGAGATTCACTTTGCCATCCAGTACGGTCATCTTCATATGAACCTGACCGATCCCTTCCGGCGCCATTTGAATCTTCGCTTCGCCGCCACCCTTCTTAATGAGGTACTGCGCCTGATTCATCAGCTGCTGAATGTTGGCCTTGTTGTCGGCGTTGGAGATCTCTTTCCCCAAAGCGCCACCACCGGCCATCATCGCACCGAATTGTCCTGGCGAAGTGCCTTCTGTGCGGTTGGCTGCTGACTGATGAGACGACGCTTGCGACATCATCATTTGCTGATCCGGAGAGGACGAATCCTGCCCGAAATCATCACTGTCATCATCATCGCCACCGCTCAATCCCAAAGCGGCCAAGCCTGAAGCCACGGCAGCACCTGCAGGTGCCACATCAGCGCTTGCGTTCCCCAGCATCTGCTCGGCCTTCAAGGCTTGCAGATTCTTTGGATCGGCTTTCACACCTTGATCCAAAGCTGCCGCCGAAGCGCTGAGCGCTGCGAGAGACTTCAGAAGAGCTTGTCCTTCTTTTGAGTTTGGATCCACCGACTGCATTTGCTGACGCAAATCTTCAATCTGCGGTCCTGGTTTTTGAATATCAGCCCGATTCTGCAGGAACGGAGGAAGCTTTTCCGTCTGAGCCGCCTGCTGCTGACCAAAGGAGACCTGATCCTTCGGCATCGCATCTGGCGCCATCGGCATTTGCTGCTGTTGAGCGAACTGCGACTGCATTCCCTGCAAAGTTTGTGAATCAGCTTTCATGCTGTTCGGTCCTTGCATAAAGAATTTCGAGTTCATCTGATCCAGCGACTGATTCAGCGCTTGTCGGCGCTGCTGCGAATTCAGAACGACGGGTGCAGTCACAGCCGTGGCTGCGGCGGCGGTCGCCATCTGAGCTTTCGACAATGCTGGATCCTGCGCCATCTTCAACTGCGCAAGCATTCCCACATAAAGCGCAAGCGCTTTCTGTTCTTGGTCGTCGGGTAAATCTAATTGAGCAATCACCTGTGAGGCAGAGTCTTCAGGAGAAGCCAGTTGATCTTTCGTCGGGATTTTCGTCATGGCCTCCACCAATCTTTGTGGAGGGATGCCGAATTCACTCTCCATTGAGTCCATAAATTCCAGCATCACTTGGTCCCGATTTTCCGATTCAACGCCGTTGTTACCGGCCGTCTTCTCGCTTTGTCCCTTTTCCTGCACAGATCCTGGCTCTTCCCAGTTCTCGGTTTCCCGAGGTTTTGTTTGCTGGGCCGTCCTTGGCTCATTCCTTCCAGAGTCTACAGTGCGTCTTTGTTGTGTCGCCTGTGGATCTCTGACATCCCGATCAGTTCTTCTCGAAACCGGATTTGAATCCGCTTTCATCGACTGCTGTGAACCGCCGTCATTTGGCTTGTCCGCAGAGGTCGTCTTTAGAATCTGATCAAAGGAACTCGCATCAGGTCGTCCATTTGGGTTTCCGGTTTTCGCAAGGTCTTTCCCCGCATCTTTTCCCCGGCTCGCTCCCAAATCTGTCGCCCTGTTAAGGGACGGACCCAGATTCGCGAGATCTGTGATCAAAACTTATTTCCCCCTTCCTTGTCTCCTCTCTCGTTACCCAAGAGATTCGGTTTTAGTTTCGTTTATAACCTGCATACTTTTCAGAGAATGTTTTTACTTTCTCTGATTTAACTAAATTCATCACTTCAGCCGCATTCTTCTTTTTCATGCGACCCAAGATTTCGATTGCCAGCCCCTCATCCATTTCTTCCAAAGCTTTGGCGGCCTGCTGTGGTTTCATGGTCGAATACATTTGCACCAAGTTTTCCACTTTCTTATCGTCGGTCTGAACTTTCTCTTCCAAGACAGACGAGATGCTGCGTCTGGTATTTTCCAGATCCGCCAAGCGCTTATCTAACTCTGCCTTCTGAGTCTGAAGTTCTTGCTCCATGCGAGCCAGCTCTTCTTCACGCGCATCCAATTCCCGCTTGCGCTCGTTCAGCTTGGCAAAATGATTGATCTCATCTTCGCTGTATTCTTTTTTTGCAACTGGCTCTTCGGCTTTCTTTTCTTTTTCGCCCTCTTTGGCTTTTTCTTCAGGTGATTTCTCAGCAGGTTTTGCTGCTGGCGCTTCTTCAGCGTGAGCAGTGCCTAAGAACGAGATTTCAATTTTGTGAGCGAACTTCTCGATCTCTTCGGCTTTCGATAAACCGATCGCAGCCACCATCAATCCCAGAATTGAAAAGCCAACCAGTTTCCAAGGTATCTCACGTCGCTTGCCACGCTTTGATGAGACCGGTTGAGGCTTCATTCGTTGGCGCAACTCTTGTGCAAGCACCTTTGCATCTTGTGATTGAACTTTTCTTTGTTGCGGTGGACGGCGATTGGAAGACGACGAGCCGCTTGAAAACTGCTGTTGGGCAGCGACTTTGCGCGCGCTCTTAAAAAATTGATCGTAGCCGTTCTTCATTTTTCCGCATCCCCTCGGCGAAACCGCATCAGATTGATATCGTCCACTCGTTTTTGCTCAAGTTTGTTGCGTTCAACCTTAAATTCCTTGAACTGCTTTTCTTTGAGCTCTTCAATTATTTTATAATCAATTGCCTTTTGCCGCAAAATTTCGCGCAGTTTCTCGACTAGGCTTTCGCACTCTTTGATCTTTTCCTTCTGCCGTTCCATCCGTATGTCTTGGCCTTTGAGGAACTCATGGACCTGCGACAGGGCTGGACTGGCCCTTCCGCCATCCGACTGACGTCGGAAAGCCTGATCCCTGGCGGCGGTCACGGCGTCTTGCATATCTTGCAGTTTCTGCGTCTCTAGATTCAACGCCGCCTGAGCTTCCTGAAACTCGCGCTGGGCAAGGTCTTCCAGGATTTTCCGATGTTGCAGAACCTTCTGCAGAGGAAATTTAAACTTCTTCATTTAATTCCTTAGGCGTTGATCAAAATACTTTGCAACTGTCGCAGCCCCGTCTGGAAATCCGCCTTTTCTTCGATTCGTTGCTTGAGAAAGTCATTCAACTGATCAATCAGCTTGATCGCTTTATCGATTTTCGGATTCGATCCCGGCTTGTACGCGCCGATATTGATCAAGTCTTCGGCCTCTTTATAAATTGCCAAATTCTCTCTCAATTTCTGCGCCAGACGTGAATGATCATTGGTCGTCACAGCCCGCATCACCCGGCTTGCGCTTTGAAGCACATCAATCGCTGGAAAATGTGCCTTCTGCGCCAGCGCACGGCTTAAAACAATGTGCCCGTCGACGATCGAACGCACGGAATCCCCGATTGGATCATCCATGTCATCCCCTTCAACGAGGACTGTGTAGAGTCCCGTGATACTGCCTTCCCCCTCAAATGAACCTGCGCGCTCGAGAAGTTTTGGCAAGGTCGAGAAAACGCTCGGAGTATAACCTTTCGAAGCAGGAGGCTCGCCGGTCGAGAGACCGATTTCACGCTGAGCCATCGAAAAACGTGTCACAGAATCCATCATCAGGAGAACTTGCTTTCCCAATGACGAGAAATATTCTGCAATTGCGGTTGCAACGAAAGCTCCACGCATACGCAAAAGCGGACTTTGGTCACTGGTCACGCAAACGATCACCGATCGCTTGAGACCTTCGGTTCCTAAATCATGCTCGATAAACTCGCGAACCTCACGACCCCGCTCTCCCACCAACGCGATGACGTTGACATCGGCTTTCGTATTTCGGGCCATCATGCCCAAGAGGACGGACTTACCGACACCAGAACCGGCCATAATGCCGACACGTTGTCCGCGTCCGACGGTCAAGGCGCCGTTGATCGCGCGCACACCAAGATCCAATGGCTCGCGAATCGGACGACGATCCAAAGGATTGCGGACATCCGAGTAAAGGGAAACTTCCCGAGTCCCCTCGATTTCACCTTTAGCATCAATTGGTTTTCCCAATCCATCAACCACACGGCTCAGCAAATCATCGCCGACTTTAATTGTGGCAACCTGACGGCGAAGAGTGATTCGAGCACCCAATCCCACGCCACGCATTTCGGAAAGCGGCATCATCAAGACAGATTTATCTTTGAATCCAACGACTTCTGCAAAGAATGTTTTTTCGGAACCCGCAGGCTGAATTTCACAAAGACTTCCCAGATTCGCACCTGGTAGGTAACCCTTGATCAAAAGGCCAGTGACTTCCGTGACTTTGCCACTGTCCTTGGTCATCTGTAGAGAGCTGACCAAGTCCTCGTATTTTTGCAGGTCTAAGACCAGATCAGATGCTGTGTCCGTCACGTCGAGCTCACTTTATCCTTCACGCGATGAAGACTTTCTTTCACGCCTTCCCACAGTTTTTCGACACGACCTTCAATTCGAGCATCAATTTCGCCATAGTTGGTGTGAATCATACATCCACCCGGTGTGATGCCTTCGACCGGCTCGAGCTTTACTTTTTTCATAAATTCAAACTCGCGCGCCGTTTCGGATTTCAAAGTCTCGAGGAATTCAATCTGCGATGGTGCGACCTGCACCAAGACTTCTTCTTCGACCTGTGCTTTTTCAACCGCTTCACGGATCACATCGGTGACAACCTTGGGATCCAATTCGATTTGCGCATGCGCGAGACGCTTGGCCATATGAAATGCCAATTGCACGAGGTGCGTTTCGTTATTCGCAATCAATTCCTTTTTCAAATTGGTGATTGAAGCCAGCAAAGCGTCCAAGCGATCCAGGCGGCCTTTAATTTCTTCAGATGTCTTCTGATAAGCCTCGTGTTTTCCCTCGTCCAGTCCCAACTGGTAGGCCTCTTGGTAAGCGGTCTCTTGCACTTCTTTCAAGCGCTCCAAAACCTTTCTTTCCACATCTTCTTCCACATTCGAAGCTTCGACCTTTTCAACACCGGTCTGCACGCGAATGACATCGCTCATGCGGAAGTCATTGCGCTGAGCCTTGCGGCCCTCCAAGTAAGACTTGGCCTGATCAGAAGTTCCCAATTCAAATTTTGGCGGTACGTACTCCAAAACTTTTTTTGGAGCCACCTCCGATTTAAGCACACTCTTAGACAAGTGCATCCTCCGATCCACCACGTGCGATCAAGATCTTGCCTTCCGCCTCTAGGCGGCGAGCCGCATTGACGATTTCCTGCTGAGCCTGTTCGACGTCGGACAGACGCGATGGCCCCAGGTTGGAAAGATCGTCACGCAACATTTCGGCGGCACGAGCCGAGATGTTCTTGAAGATTTTGTTTCGGATCTCTTCGTTCGCTGTTTTGAGAGCGAGCAGAAGTTTTCCGTTGTCGACTTCTTTGAGAAGCGTTTGGATACCACGATCGTCGATCTTGACGATATCGTCGAAAACGAACATGAGTTTTCGGATCTCTTCCGCCAAGAGAGGATCTTTTTCCTCCAAGCGCGACATGATCGAAGTCTCTGTGTTCTTGTCCATGACGTTGAGCATTTCCGCCACCGGCTGAACACCACCCAATGCGGCTTGTTCGACCGTGCTCATACTTGCAAGTTCGCGCTTCAAAACGGCATCGATTTCCGCAATCAACTCTGGAGCGACGTGATCAAGGTTCGCCATACGAAGCACGACTTCGGCCTGCAAAGCATCCGGCAATCGTTTCAAAACCTCGCCTTTTTTCTCTGGCTCCAAGTGCGCCAAGATAACCGCCACAGTTTGCGGATGTTCGTTCACCAAGAACGTCGAAAGCGACTTGGCATCGACCATCTCCAGCGATTCGAGGTTGCGGCCGCCGCCCATATTCAAGTTCACGCCGCCCAAGATTCCACGGGCACGTTCTTCACCCAAGGCTTCCACGATGGTGTCTTTGGTCGCCGATTTTTCAGAGAAGATATAATCTTCGGTTTCTGAAACCAGCTCATAGTACTCTTCCAAAACTTTTTTCGTCACATGCACAGGCACAACACGGTACTTTTGCATAACGTTCAGAAGTTTACGGACATCCCCGTCATCCAGGCTTTTGAAAAGAACGCGAAGGGCGTCCTTTCCCAGATAGTTGATCAAAATCGCAGCTTTTTCAAAACCGCGCAGGTGCTCGTATTCAATACTTTCAGGTTTTACAAGCTTTGCCATCGATTAGGCGTCCTTTCTCACAAGCCACATGCCAAACGCATTCTGAGCTTTTTCCTCGTCGTTTTGCATGATGGACATGATACGGTCTTTCAACAATTCACTTTCTGCTTTATCAGGATCGATCGACTCTTCAAGCACCGGCAAGGCCGAGCTCATGCCAGGCAGGGTGTTGTCGACAGATTGCAACTCTTCCAGTTCCTCGATCGTGCGCGGGAGCATATCTTCGACAGAATCCTGGAAGCTGTCGGTGATCCACTGCATGAATGGACGAACCACGATGAAGAAAAACAAGGCCAAAGAGAATCCCAGCAAAGCCCATTTGAACAAGGCGTGAACCAGCTTACGTCTCTCGAGAGAAGTCAGAATCTTGTCGGACTCTGAGAAGTCCTCTGAGATAAACTGGATGTTCTCGATTTTCACCGAGTCGCCGCGTTGCTGATTGAAACCAATCGCGTTTTTCACCAGAGTTTCGTACTTGGCGATTTCTTCCGGTGTGCGAGCATTCCATTTAGAAACTGGATTGCCGTCTTCACCCTTCGTCGTGATTTCAACACCGTCGACCAGAACCGCCACACTGATGCGCTCGGTGGCACCAGGACCTTCTTTGACATTGCGAACCGTTTTCGGAACATCAAAGTTCGTCGTCTTGATTTCTTTTTTCACATCTTGTTTGAAACCAACTTGGCCTGCGTTCTCGGCGCCTGGCAGATTCGCCCGCGAGCCAGGAACTCCGGCTGGGTTCGTACGTGCGCCATCCAAAGACTCTTCTTCGGATTGCTGACTGCGAACCGCTGTTTTCTCGGGATCCACGGATTCTTCCACAGCTTGAACAACTTTGGTGTTCAAAGTGGCGTCAACTCGAGCGATGACTTTTCCAGTTCCGACAACCTTTGAGAGAATCGACTCGATTCGCTCTTCCAGTTCGCCTTCGACTTTTTTCTTCAAATCCATCATCTCGCTGGACCCAGAAGTCGCGCTGTCACCGCTTCGGCTCAGCATTTTTCCACGATCGTCGACGACTGCCACTCGCTCGGGGTCCATGCCCTCGACCGCGCTGGCCACGAGATAACGAATACCCCGAATCTGGTCTTCCGCCAGAATCTTACCCGCATGCAGCTCGACCACGACCGAAGCTGTTGGCTGACCGCCCTCTTCCAAAAAGTTCTTTTTGTTCGGCAGGGCTAAAATAACTTTCGACTGCTTCACCGAGGTCAAAGTATTAATCGCACGCATCAGCTCGCCCTGCAAGGCCCGCTGATAATTCACTTTCTGAGCGTAAGAATTGACGCCAAAGTCTTGCTTGTCGAAAAGCTCCAAACCGACAGTTCCGATTTTTGTCGAACCCAGTTCCGACATCAAAGTCATCTGAGTCGAATGCAAAAGATCTTTTGGGACGGCAATTGTCTTTCCATCATCTCGCAGGTGGAAAGGGACGTTGATCTTGTTCAGTTTTTCGACGATCAGGGAAACTTGATCCGAAGGCACATTTGTCAAGAGTGGAACATAGTCTTTTCCGCTGACCATGAAGCTGATCACCAACGCGGCCACCACGCCGATGACGGCGACGGCGATGATCGACATTCTCTTGGTCGGCCCCAGGCTCTTAAAGAACTCCCGAAACTGGACGATGAGACTTCCAAAAATTTTATCCACTGTCACTTCTCCTCTAAAACCGAACGATCACAAAATTTGAAACCTAAAATCAAAAAATGAAATCAAACCTGCATTTTCATAATCTCTTGGTACGCATCGATAATTTTATTTCGTACCTGCACCATCAACTTCAGTGCGATGTCCGCTTTTTCCGCTGAAATCATCACTTCGGCGATATTGTCTGTGCGACCTGTCGCCAAATTCTGCATGGCTTTGTTCGAATCGTTTTGCAGTTGATTGACGCTATTGATGGCATCATTCAAAGTGGCGGCAAAACTTTTTCCGGCTTCATCCGCTGAACCGGTTGAGCTGATTCCAGATTGCGATGAACCCACGGAGACCGATTTTTGATCTCCCGAGAGTCTTCCTGTTTCCAGGAATCTGTTGGCATTTGAAACGGTGAAACCATCCATGGCCTAGCTCCGTTCTATACTGTTAATTCTACAGCAAAATTCATCGATTTACTTCTTCCACTCTGTCTCATTACCGACCAATTTCCAGGGCACTCATCGCCATGTCTTTCGATGCCTGCATCGCTTGGACGTTGGCCTCGTAAGAGCGTGTCGCCTGAATCATATTGGTCATCTCTTCCATCATGTTGATGTTCGGATACGCGACGTATCCGTCTTCATTCGCATCAGGATGATCCGGCTGGTACTTCATCAGCGGCGCCTTGGTATCTGAAATCACATCAGTGACCTGGACCCGCTGCATATCTTGACGAGGTGAATTCACGCCCAAAATCTCGCCAAAGTTTTTCGCCTCGGGCATCGCTTCGAACACGACATCTTTGCGACGATAGGGACCGCCTTCCGGAGTCCGCGTCGTGTTGACGTTCGCCAAGTTCGAGGAAATGGTGTTCATGCGCATTCGCTGCGCGGCCATTCCACTGCTGCTGATTCGAAAACCGGTGACAAAATCAGACATAAGCTACCTTATCTGCCTTCCGTGACGGCATATCTCAACGCCGCCAATTTCTTGTTGATCAGTTGCAACGCCGCCTTGTACATGATCGAGTTTTCGACCTGATTCGACATCTCTTTTTCCAGGTCGACAGTGTTTCCGTCGTTGTTGATCGCGCCTTCTGGATTTTCGTAAATATCCGCTCTCGCATTGGCGATCGATCCGCCCCCCAGCGAAAAATGCTCGGGTGACGAGGTCGACATTCCACGCATGCCATCGATATCCAAAGCTCGTGACAGGGCTTCTTCGAAATCGATTTTCTTTGCGTGGTATCCCGGCGTTTCATGATTGGCGATGTTGGAAGCGGTAATATTCTGCTTCAGCAATCGCATGTTCAGCGCCGTCCCCAGCGCTGACGTTGTTTTATCGAACATCTGGCTCATAGAACGCCTGCCTCCCGGTATTCGTTCAATTTGTTGCGTAGGGTTCGAATGCTAATTCCTAAAATTTGGGCTGCACGAGTTTTGTTTTGCTGAGTCAGCTGCAAGGTCTGCAGGATCAGCTTACGCTCCATATCCGACAATGTCGTGCCGACCGATGGCAGCAGATCCGCGGACATCTGAGCGAACTCGATCGAAGAAGCCTGCAAAGATACGCCATTCGACATCGCCACCGCACGCTCGATCACGTTTTCAAGTTCAGACACGTTGCCCGGCCAGCCGTAAGCCAGCAATTTCGCCTGGGCTTCGTCCGAGATTTTCAAAGCGCTGCGACTTTTCATCAAACTGAAAACTTGATTGAAAAATTCGGCCAGAACCAAAATATCTTCGCTGCGACTGCGCAAAGAGGGAATTTGCAAGTGAATCACGCTCAGGCGATAGAAGAGGTCTTTTCGCAGGCGTTGCTGCTGAACCAATGCACCCGGATTTTCCGAGCACGTGGCGATCCAGCGGACACGGCGTCCTTGCTGTTTCATCTCGTCCATGGTTTCACTAAGCTCTTGCTGCTGAAGCAGGTTGAGATCGCCGATATTTTCGATCAAAATCGCATCGGCATCTTGAAGGCTTGTCAAATCACGGCCCCAGCGATGAAGAGTCTTTTGAAAGCGTGCGCGCTCCAGAATAAATTGTACCAAAAGACTTTTTCCCGATCCTTGCTCGCCCGAAATCAAAAGTGGCGCTGGCGTCATGGCGATCGACTGTGCTGTCTCAAGCATCTTTTTCATCTGGATATTCGCGGTTTGAAAGAGACCAAAATCAGTCACGGTTATTTCCTTTCCACTTCAGGCTGCTGCTCATTCTTATTGGCGGATTTTCCGCTGGCACTTTCGTTCGCCATTGCTGGAATTCGCTTGATGTACTTTTTGTACTCGTCTTTCCACTCAGAGCCTTTCAATTGCTCTTGGGCCAGCTTGTACCAAAAATCGTTTTTCTCGTTCTTCAATTCCTGCCAAGTTTCCTCGGCCTTCTTCACTTCGCCAGCTTCGAAATAAAGCTGACCGACTTTGTAGCGGTAGCTGGCCAAAGGACGGCTGCTGCCATAAAGGCTGATCAATTTCTCGTAAGTTTTGATCGCCTGATCTTTTTCGCCTTTTTCCAGCTGAATTTCGCCCAACATCTCCAATGATTTGGCATGAACGGCAGGGCTGACTTTCTTCGAGTCCTCCATCAACGTTCCAATCTTAGTCAAAGACTTGATCGCGTCTTCTTTCTTTCCTTGCTTCAGTTCCAGCTGTGCCAAATTCAAGTAAGGCTCGGCCACCAGTTCAGAAATTCCCGACCACTCTTTTAAAAGTTCGGTCAGGTAGCGGATCGCCGAATCTGTTTCGCCACGTTTGTCCAAAAGTTCCGAAGCCAATTGCACACGCTCGATCTGTTCACGATCTGACAACAGCTCCGGATGCTTGATGTTTTTTAAAGAGTCATAGGCCGGAGCCATCTGATTGAGATGACTTTGCACCACGGCCAGGCGGAGATTCAGTTTGTCTTCGCTTGGAATTTTCTCGAAAACGTTGATCTCTTTTTCGGCTGGAGTGCCTTTGACAGCGTAAATCTGGTTCAATGTGTCTTGATACAGTTTATGAGCCTGCTTCAAAACGCCGGCCTGTTCAAACGCGCGGCCGACGTTGAATTTCGTGTCGATGCGTTTGGAATTTTTCAGCCAGTTGTCGGCATACTGATTGTGAACTTTCAAGGCCTGGATGAAATCGCCCGAATCCACCAGATCTTCGATTTCCATATTAATGTTTTTGACAATTCGCTTGGTCAATAGCTTCACATCTGAAGAGGTCGGATGCTCTTGATACATTTTCACTAACAAATTGACGGCTTTTTCGTATTCTTTACGGCGATTGTAACCTTCCGATACCATCAATGTGGCAAACTGATCCATCTTCGGAAGATTCGAAGTCTTCGCCAGCTCTTGAATGTCTTTGACTGCTTTTTCGACTTCCTTCGGCTTCATTGTGTGCATGCGCTCGCTCAGCATTCGTAAACGCGCGACGACCGCACTGGGTGAATCCCCAAATCGGAAATAGGTCTCGAGATAAGTTCCCAGAACTTTCTTTTTATCAGCGCCCAAGATGTCCTGGATTTCACCCACACGGGTCATGGCGTATCCGGCGTCTGGATGGGACGGATAGTTTTTCAGGAAGTCGCGATAGAGATCGAGACTTTTCTTGTACTCTTTCAAACCAAACTGGGCGGCCGCTTGATTGTAAATCGAGTTCGGATATTCGGCTTTCGACTGAGGGTACTTTTTCAATGCGTCTTGATAGTCCAACAAAGCCTGTGGGTAGTCTTTTCGCTGAAAAGCCACATCACCGCGCAAGAACCCGGCTTGAATGCGATCCTTTTCGCTGACCGCGTCTTTTTCGATTTCCTGATAAAGCTGATTGGCTTCGTCATAGCGATTGATCTTCATCAAAGTGTCGGCAATCGCAAAACGCGCGATATCGCGGTTGGGTGAAGCCGGACGTTTTTGCAGATGAGTTTGGAACAAGCGCAAGGTTCCGAGGTAATCACCACGGTCCAATGTCGCAAATCCCATCAGCATCATCGTGCGCTCCAGTAGTGGAGACTCGGGATATTTTTCGATTGCCTGACGATAGCGAAGCATGGCCATATCGAAATCGTCGGCATTGCGGTTTTCATTCCACAAAGCAAACAGCGCATCCGCCCACATAAAGCGAATCATTTCATCATATTGAGATTGCGGATACTTTTCGAAAAACCAATCCACCGTTTTCAGGAACACATTGAAGCGTTTGTTTTCAAACAAGGTCAGAAGTAGGCGCGCTTGTTTGTTTTCATCGGTCTCGGTCGGAGCGATTTCGTAAACCGGTTTGCGGCTTTGCAAAACATCCATATAAGGAGACGGCATTTTCAGCATTGGGAAGTCGAGGTAGACTTTTTCGCGGCTGCCGATGATCGAGTCTTCTTTGATTTCGTAATCTTTGACAGTAAATCGCTCGTAATTAGGATCACCGCCATCAAAGATGCTTCCCATGGCTGGTTTTGGATTTTCCATGGCTTCGTTCAAACTGATTTGCTGACCTTTATCATTGATGACCAGAACATCAGCTGTAGCCGGAGCACGCTGAGCCCCTTTTTCTGGCAAAGCCGCCGCTGCGGTCGTTGCGGGTTTGCCAGTTTCTTTTGCTGCTTCTTTTGGTGGCACTGCCGGAGCCGGAGCTTTTGCTTTTGTTTCGCTCACTTTTTTGCCAGTCGCTTCAGCATTTTGACCTTTGAAAAAATCCACGATCAAACGTGATGGTTTTTCCGTCAGATAATCGAAAGGCTCAATCCCTGCGGCTGTCAGTTGGAAAGTCAGGATGAAATTGCCATCAGGTCCTTTGTTATCCACTTCCACCGACTGGACCAAGGGATGGGAAAACTTCTTTAGCTCGGCGATATCGCTGTCCGCGATTGGGGGAACCATCACCTGGACGTAAGGCTTGCCCTTTTTCTCGCCACGTTTCACATCATAGTTCCACTGATTTTGTCCCGACAGTTCCAAATGGACTGTGTCACCCTGCTGGGAGATCTGCGCTTGGACAAAAGCCAAGGCATGAGTCGAAAAAAAGCAGACGATCGTCCCAATAAAGAATGATGATTGCAGTCTCAAGTCTCGTCCTCCATGACTCGACGTTGGAATGTGTGTTCCGTTAAGACTTTGAATAGCAGAATCGGTGCCAGGTCATTTTGACCGTCTGGGCAAATTTAGCTTGTGCTGGGAAATTTCTGCTCTCATTTTTCTGTCAGGCCTGACAAACCTCTGACGCTCGATGAAAGACTAAATTCATAGATTTACTTATCATTCCAAACAGTTAAGCTGCCGATACGTTTTTTATGGAACCACACCTCGGGCAGCACATCGAAACACCTATGCGAACAATTCTGATTTCCATTTTCTTGGCCGTCTTTTCATTTTTTTTCACAAGCTGCGTTTCCGTGAACTTGAAACCGAAGACCGCTCAACATTCAACCGAGTACAAGTTTTTAGCGCCTGATTCTTCCTTCCAAAAAATCGACAGCGAGCAAACGGACATGGCTTGGCAGAACCAAAAATCGGGCAATACCATCGCCGTTCTTTCCGAGTGCAGCGAAACCCATGATCCCACTCTCAGCGATCTCGAAGAAGACATGAGCCAAGCCTTGACCGAACCAAAAATCACGAAAACTGAAGCCCTCACGTTCGAAGGCCGCGAGGCCTTACGTTCGATCATCGAAGGAAAAGTCGATGGCGTGCCGGTGAAAGTGGACGTGCTGACGTTTAAGAAAAATTCTTGCTCGTACACTTTGACCTACATGGGAAGATCTCAGGGCTTCGACAAAGATCATCAGGCCTTTGAAAACTTTCTGAAAGGATTCAAAGTCCAATGAACCAAACCTTAGCGGCCACACTTCACGAGCTGTTTGATTTCCTGGGCGGCGTTACCCTGCTGTTTCGCGAAGTCGTGCGCCAGCTCTTCCGCAAAGGCAACACCTTGAACCTCACGGTCGAGCAGATTTTCCATATCGGCCATCGCTCGCTGCCACTGGTTTTTTTCACGGCGATTTCGACCGGAGCTGTGATGGCCCTGCAGTTTGGTATGGGTCTTGAGCGCTTTGGCGGAACCTTGTATGTTCCGCGCATCGTGACGGTTTCGATTTTGCGTGAAATGGGTCCCGTGTTCACGGCCTTGATGATCGCCGCCCGGGTTGGGGCTGGTATCGCTTCTGAAATCGGCTCGATGGTCGTGACCCAGCAGATCGATGCGATCCGTGCGATGGGAACTTCGCCGATTCAGAAGATCGTGATACCGCGTGTGATTGGCTGCCTGATTTCGATTCCCTTGCTGATTGCGTTTGCGGACTTTGTCAGCTTCTGCGGTGGCTGGGCTATCGGCATCACGGAACTTCGTTTGGATCCGCAATTGTATTTGATCAAGTCTCTGACCAACTTGGCGTTGGGTGATTACTTGTCGGGCTTTGGTAAATCGTTCTTTTTCGCAATCTTCATCTCAGTGGTCTCGTGCTATTACGGCTTGAATGTGAAAGAGGGAACCCGCGGTGTGGGCGTGGCGACAACGAAAGCGGTTGTCGTCTCTTCGATTTTGGTTTTGGTCGGTGACTTTTTCTTAACCAAATTTTTCTGGATGATTGAAAAATGGGCCTGATTCAAATCAATAACTTTGAAAAAAGTTTCGGCCCCAAGAAGGTCCACAAAAGTGTGACCTTCGACGTTCGCAAGGGCGAATGCCTGGGCCTGATCGGTGGATCGGGAACGGGAAAGTCCGTTTTGCTACGAAGTCTGATTGGTTTGGAAAAACCAGACGCCGGCGAAGTGATCTTCGACGGCATTCAGGTCAACAAACTGACCGAGCACCAATTGATCGAAATTCGTAAACGCATGGCCTACGCCTTTCAAGGCGGAGCGCTGTTCGACTCGATGACGGTGTTTGATAATTTGGCTTATCCCCTTCGCGAGCATACCAAAATGCCCGAAGATCAAATCAAAGATCGTATCCTCAAGCTGCTGAAAGAATTCGGCCTCGAAGGAAACGAAAGCGTCATGCCGGCCAATCTTTCAGGCGGTATGCAAAAACGTGTGGGCCTGGCCCGCGCGATTATCATGGGACCCGAAGTGATTTTGTATGACGAGCCGACGGCAGGTCTGGATCCATTCAACACAAGAAAAATTCAGGACCTCATCCTGCAATTGAAAGCAACAGGATCGACTTCGATTCTGGTCACACATGATATGCCAGTGGCCTTTGCCGTTTGCGATCGCATTGCCATGCTGATGGATGGAAAAATCAAAGTCATCGGCACCGTGGATGAAATTGAAGCTCAGGAAAGCAACTTGATTGCCCAGTTTGCTCAAGGAGACAAGATATGACCTCAAAAGCCCCATTTTCTCATCAAGTCAAAGTCGGAATCTTCGTCGCAGTGGGCGCGATCATCACTTTGGTTTCCTTGTTCTTGGTCGGCGGCGAAGGCCTAATCAAAAGCCACGCGACCCTGCACGCTCGTTTCGACAGCGTCCAAGGTTTGAACGAAGGCAGCGTCGTTTCACTCAGCGGTATCCGTATTGGTAACATCCAAAAATTCGTTTTCATCCCAGAAGAAAACAAGCTCGACGTGCATATGAAAATTGAAGCCGACTATCTGCCAAGAATCACCGAAGGCTCGACAGTCGAAATCCGGACACAAGGCGCTTTGGGCGATAAATTCATCTACATCATCCCAGGCCCGACTTCTGCCCGTGCAATGAAAGATGGCGACATCGTCGAAGTCCTAAAAGCCAACGACATCATGGCGGTTCTGTCAGAAAAAGGCGGAGAAGCCGGCAAGATCTTCGATATCATCAAAGAAATGGATAAATTCGCAAAAACTCTCAACGCCGAAAACCGCGCCGAAAAAATCATGACCAATCTGGCCGCGACGACAACCGAACTCAGAATCGCCGCCAAAGACAGCCGCGAACTGATCTCGGAACTGCGAGACCAAAACTCGACAAAAAAAATCACAGCTTCAGTTGAAAAATTAGATCGCATCCTCAACAAGATCGATAAAGGCGAAGGCACCCTCGGCGCCCTAATCAACGACAACAGCCTTCACGAATCCCTAAAAGCCATGGTCGGAGCCCCCGACAAAAAGAAAACAATCAAATCCCTGATCCGCTCATCAATCGAAAAATCCGAAGAAAAATAAAAGGTACCAGATTCCCTTTAGTAAAAGGTAACTGGCACCATTTTTTAGAGCAACTTTGGAACCTTGCGGGAAATCTCAGACTTGGTGTCTTCTCCAGGCAACTCAATGACTGGAACTGACTTCGGAGTCATCAGCTCGCCTAGCTTCTCAGCTGTGATTTTCTTTCCGTTCAGATAGTACTGGGTTTCTTTATCACCTGTTTTGCGGAAAACCTGAAGGGTCGGATTTGAACTTGGAAATTCATAGTCAATTCGGGTGTAGCTTTCGATCGCATCCGCAGGGCCGCTCATTTCGACTCTCATATCCAACTTCAGCTTTTGATCCTTCACTGTGGTGGCCTTCAATACAGCCGTGAAAGTCATCTCCATTGATGCCATCTTACTATCTTTGATGACGAGGGACGATGCACCAGAAATACTCATCGCCGTGTCCTTCATACCTACCTGCGTTTGCAAATCCTGCATTTTGATTGTGGTTGTCTGTTCAGTATCAGAATAACTCTTCAAAGTCTGATTGGGACCGACGCTACCTTCAGCGATCGTTTCTTTCTGAACAGAAGACCACTTTTGATCGATCGGGCATTTGTCCCCTGAAAGTGAAGCCGTGATTTTTGTCTCTCGCTCTGAGTTCTTTTCTTTGAGCTCGCCAGTAACTTTCTTTTCAGCTTTTCCAATCTTGCAGTCTGCTTTCAGCTTTTCATAAATCTGCTTTTGATCCGAGCTCAAAGCATTCACTTTCTTTTCAATGGCAGCCTTCTTTGTTTCACTGTCAGCAATATCATCCGTCAAAAGGTCAGTCGAAGGCATCACATTGGCCTTGGCGAAGAAATCTCGGATCTCGTCTTGCTGACTAGTTGTCAGCTCAGGCTTTGAGACCAGTGGACGTGATGTCTCGGCCGGCTTTTTATCGCTGTCTTTCTTGTTACAGGCGACCAAAGACAGAAGGGCCAAGGCCAAAATAATTTTGTTTTTCATATCGTTTCCTTTTCTTTATCGGATTTCTTTTTCCGATTTGGCTTCCCAGTCTGTTTCATTCTTTGGAAGTTTCGGTGGTTCAAATCCTGGTTCATATAAAATCATGCTCGGGGCCGGATCAAAGCGGCGGTAAACCGGCGAAATTTGTGCGGCCAAATCCGAGGCCAGCTCGTCCGTGACTTCTCCGAATTTTGGATAAGTGCGCGTGTCGACCAAAGTCGCTTTGAACCGGGCCATATCCGAAGCCCCGCGGATCGGAAGGAAGAATCGGCGGTTCAACTCGTCAGCCGAGTCATATGTTTCGCTATCCCCGTTGCCCTGGCTGACCATATAGTAATTTTCCGTCAACAACACAGGCTTCGAGATCGTTTGATCCGAGCAAATCATCCAGCCCGCATACAAGGTGTTGCCATTTTGATAAGGCTGAAACGAAGCTTCGTGATCGACAACATTTCTCAAGCGAGTGCGATCGCCTTCATCCAACCAGCGAGTGATATAGTTCGTCTTCTCGCTGTAAATGAAAACTTCCGGATTCGCTCGCAGCAAAGTACATTTTTGATATTTCGTGACAGGAATATCAATTTGCCATTTGGTCACGCCCAATGACATCGACGTTCCAACATCCGTTCCCGAATGACGATTGCGATCTTCAGTCGCCATGATCACAGGACCGTAGCTGGCACCAAGGCCCGCGCCGAAAATCTTTGCAAACGGAACTTCGGCTGCGGCACTGAGATTCAGACCGCCTTGTGTTCCCTGCAGATTCGAACGACCCGAAGAATAGCCAAAACCGCTGGAAACACTGAGACCCGAAACCATAATCTTATTCGGATTCGCAACACCCGGACGCATTTCCAAAATCTGATAAACCGGCGTTTTCTTAAAGAAGGCCATCGGATTTTTCTGCACGAGACTTTCACAAGCCGTCTGGAACATGCGGCGCGGATCCGTCGTCTGTCCACGCATCATTCCTGTCGCCACCGCATTCTTTGCTAAGATATTTTTCCAAGGACCGTCTTTCAAAACACGGCAGAATTGCAAAGCCCAATTGACATCCAAACGATCCATGTCAACCAAAGCTTGCAAAGAAGCCTTGGCATTGCCCTGCAAACCAATTTGCTGAGCCAATTGCGTGACGGCTTTGTCGTTATTCAGACGAACCATCGTCAGATTTTGATCCTTCGCCCAGGTTTCCCAAGCTTTCGGATCATTTTCTTTGAAGGCGTTATTCGCAATCATCTCTTTCTGAGCGGCCTCGCCCACGCGAATCACTTCTGGAATCAAAGCATCGTTTTGAATGCTCTTCTTCAGCTGGCTTGCAATCATTTCGGGCAACCCATCGCTTTCACCAATTCCAGGCTTGAAATAGATCGGCGCACCGGGGGCACCCAGAACGACAGTCTTCGCCGAGTATACGGGTGAAACCAGTTTGGTGTCGCGATTGATAATCTGCTCGATATCCGGATCGCCCGACTTCCAGTCTTTCAGTTTGAGCTTTTCTTCATTGATCGGAAACAGCTGGGCCAAAACCATTTTACGGATCATGGTCGATTGTAGATCCTTGATTTGCAAATCCATCTGACCTTGCAAACCACCGTTAGGAAGCGAGCTCATGATCACATCGGCATGTCCAACATATCCATTATCAGGCCGGGCTTTGGCGTCGCGAACGAAAACCAATCGCAACAGGTACTTGCCATATTCCAAAGGCTTCATCGCCGGAGCAAGACCCGAATTTTCATTGCTGGTGCTGACTTTTCCAGGACCATTGA
>CBIHPB010000001.1:0-33758 GCA_966211485.1 uncultured Bdellovibrio sp. | reverse complement strand
GTCCAGAATATACAGAGCTGGGTCACGAGGGACACCATTGACGCGCACTTCATAGTGGCAGTGAGGACCTGTCGAGCGGCCGGTGTTACCCACGGACGCGATGACGTCCCAGCGGGAAACCTTTTGGCCGACTTGAACGTAAATCTGAGCGTTGTGACCGAAACGAGTGGTCACACCGTAACCGTGATCGATGGTGACCATCTTTCCGTAACCTTCATCGTAACCGGCGTAAGTCACGATACCGTCCGCGGTCGCATAGACAGGAGAACCTGGTGCCGCCGCGATATCAAGACCCGTGTGCAAGGCCGCGCGTCCCGTGAATGGAGAAACCCGGTATCCAAAACGCGAAGTGAACCATCCTTTGGCCGGACGGATATTCGGAGTTGAATTCAAAAGTGATTGGCGCTCGCTCAAAGACTCCCAGAGATCGAGAACACTTTGCTCGCGCAGCTGCGAATCTTTGATCGTCTTGTCGATACGAATGGCCAGTGATGCGTAATCGCGGTGCTCTTCGACGGTCAGCTCGCCCTTTTGCTCGTCCAATGGTTTCTTTTCATTGAATTCGGCATCGGCGTTTTCCATGTCTTCGACTTTTCCACGCTGATCCATGGGCTGGTCGTACTCTTCAACCGGTTGGTTTGCTGGCGGCTTTACACCCATCGCCAATTTCAGCGAACGGTCTTCGCCTTCGACATTGGTGATCAGTTTCAGTTTGGTGGTGAAGGTCTTCACTCGCTCGAGACTGGTTTCCAACGCCTGAACTTTTCCTTCAACGATTTGGAACTGCTTGGTCAGCTGAGCATTTTCAGCGGTCAGCCGTTTGTTCTCTGCTGTTTGCGCAAGCAACCCCAGATAATCCACGAAGGCTGCGATCATCGCCAAAATCAGAATGCCGCCCAAAAGCGAAATCGACTTCACCCAGCTGGCTGGGATGACGACTTTGCGTGTCTGTCCTGCATCATTGGTGACCAGGAAGAGGGTCAGTTTCTTTTTTTCGTTTGAGATCTTTTCCACGTTTCAACAGTTTATGAGGTGAGAGGTCTAGGTCAAGACTTTACTTGGAGGTACATAACGGTGACGTTGTCATCCCCGCCATTTTCCAGGGCTTTTGCGACGCAAGCATCCGGAACTTTTTCATTCGGTGTGTTGCCAAGAATTTCGGAAGCCATCGGATCGGGTACCAATCCAGAAAAACCGTCCGAGCAAATCAGATAACAGTCGCCGATCTGGGCTTCGCGTTGAAGCACATCGGCCTGAACATCTTTTTCGTAACCAACACTGCGAGTGATGACATTTTTGTTGGTGAAGCTGGCCAGTTGGTCCTCGCGGATGATTCCGGCGCGCAGTTGCTCGTTCACCAAAGAATGATCTTCGGTGACCTGCCAATAATAAGGTTTGCGGTACAGGTAAGCGCGTGAATCCCCGACGTTGCCGATAAAGACCATGCCGTTTTTGATGTAGATCAGGACCATGGTCGTGCCCATTCCCATCAAGCGGGCTTCTTGGTTGGCGCGTTCGTGGATTTTGCGGCTGGCCTCTTGATAAGCCTTGGTGATCAGCTCGCGAGAATTCATGGACGTGTGATTTTTCGCGACGAATTCTTCGACTGTTTTCACCGCCATTGCAGAAGCGACTTCGCCTCCAGAATGGCCACCCATGCCGTCCGCAACGACATAAAGACCCAGATCTTTGTTGATCAGGTACGAGTCTTGATTTGAGTCACGGCGAAGACCTTTGTCGGTCTTGCACCATACGTCGATCGCCATTGTTCCAGTTTAAAAACTGCTGAAGAAATGGCTAGCAAAAAGGCATACCAGACCTCGAGATCTGGACTCGGATGAGGTGAAAAAGCTTCAATCTAGGCCTTCATATTCCGATAAGACTGCATGAGGAACTTGATGAAAAAGTGGCAGTCCCGGAAAAACTTGTTTGCCCTGTTCTTGCTTGTTTCAATCTTGATTCACGCAATCTCATGGCAAGGCACATTTTTTTTAGGCTCCTATTTTTCACCTCAGAAACCTGAGATCGTCGAGATCTCCTACATCGAGCCAAAGCCCAAAGAAGAATCTCTGATTCCAAAAGATCCGAACCAGCTGCCGATCGACAAAATGCAAATCGTCGAGCAAGACGAAAAGCAGCTGAATGACGAAAAACCGGAAGATGCCAAATTTTTAAGCGCTCACAATCAGGTCGTCAAAAAGCAAACCGTGGCTGCCAAGACAGGCGAATTCCGCAACCGTCAGGCGAAGGACAATTCCGAAGGCACCGGTGGCAAACCCAAATTGCAATTGCAGGATTTGAAGCCCGACATGGATATCGGAAAAATGGTCGAGCGCAAGCAACAGCAAGAGCGCCAATTGGAAAAATCTCTGGATGAAGATGCTTTGAAATATGCCGAGGAAAAAGCGAAAGCTCCCCGCCAACAGCCCAATCCGACTCCAGGAACTGGCGGTTCGGAAGCCAGTCAGACCACCGATTATTTGAAAGACATGGACAAAGGGATGGAAACCCTGCTGAGCACGCGTGAATTTGTTTATTACACGTTTTATGCTCGGATCCGCCGCCAATTGAACCAGCACTGGGGCGGCAAAGTGCGCGAAAAAATCACCAAGCTTTTACAAGAGGGCCGCAGCATTGCCTCTTCAGAAGACAAAGTCACAAAACTGCAGATCACATTGGATCGCGGCGGCAAACTGATCAAAGTTCAGGTTGTCGGCGATTCTGGCGTCCGAGACCTGGATCAGGCTGCGGTCGAAGCCTTCCAAGAGGCCGCTCCCTTCCCAAATCCACCGTCTGGCATCATCGATCCCGACGGTACAATCAAGATTCGTTGGGATTTCGTCGTCGAAGCCTGACGCCTGGCTGAACGCTCTGCATCTCTTTTGCGTGTGTCTTGGAGTAGTGCTAGTTTCCTCCAGCTTAGAGTTTTTGCTTCATTAGATAAAAGAGGACCGTCATGGCTAAAAATGACTCGAAGAACGACAACAAATCTGAAGTGTTAGATAAAAAATTGGCACCTACTTTGGACACTATTGCCCGTCGCGCCCATTATTTGGCGACCCAAATGATTTATCAGGCCAATCATCGCAGCGACAAAGAAAAGGGCGATCCCAAAATCGGTGGTCACGCGTCCGGTAGCTCCAGCGCCCTGCACATCATGGGTGCTTTGCACTTGTTGGTGAAAACCGGTTTTGATCATATTGCCAACAAACCGCACGCCTCACCGACCGATCACTCGTACAACTATCTTTTGGATTTATTACTGAAACCTGATTTTTCAAAGCTGACTTTGGATGAAGCCAACACAGCGATGATGGGACTTCGCAAGTATTCGCACAATGGCGAGCCTGTGTTCCAGTCTTATCACTCGGCTTACGACAGCGATCACCACAACTTCTTCCCTTCTGGTACGGTCGGCATTCCACCAGTGAATGCGGGATATTTGGCTTTGGCTTATCGCTTTGCCGCTGATCATGGTTACAAAGTTCCGCCAGCGCATTTCTGGGCTGTCTGCGGGGATTCTGAATTCCGTGAAGGCTCGATGTACGAAGCGATTCCTGATTTTGCGGAACGCGAATTGGGAAATCTCACTTGGATCGTGGATTACAACCGTCAGTCTTTGGATGGCCACCGCATCACCAACAAGAAAGTCATGGGCGGAACCGATGCTCATCGTATCGAAGCGATGATGCTGGCCAATGGCTGGGACGTGATCCAGGTTCAACACGGCAGCAAGCGCTTGGAACTTTTCAAAACTCCAGGCGGTGAAGCTTTCAAAAATTTCCTGGAAAATGAATTGGAAGATTACGAGTTCCAAGCCCTGTTGCTTGTTCAAGACATGAAGGCTTTGAAAAAAGGAATCGCCAAAGAACATCCAAGCATGAAAAAGTTTTTGGACGCAGTTAGCGACCAAGATCTGTTCGATGCTCTCCGCGATTTCGGCGGTCACGACATGCAAGAGCTGGCGAACGCCATGCTCGAAAGCAAAAAAGACCAACGTAAGCCAACCATGATCATCGCTCACACTTTGAAAGGCTGGGGCTTGAAAATGGCGGCGGCACCGGGCAATCACTCGGCCCTGCCGAACGAAGATGAGATGGAAGAGCTGCGCAAAAAACAAGGCATCAAAGGCGACACTTTGTTCGAACGCCTGGATCCAAAATCAGAGGCCGGCCTGTTCCTGAAAAAACGCGGCGATCAGCTGTTCGGTGAAATCAAAGAACAAAACAACATCAAAGCTGCCAACCAAGAATTCTTCATGAAGAAATTCATGGAACATGGCGAGCTTCCTCCATCATTGGAAATCAACACCAAGATGGCCAGCTACCCTCACACGCAGTGGATGCTCGGCCAGTTGACGGCGAAGCTCACTCGTATCGCGAACACTCCGCTGAACGAGAAAGAGCTGACCAAAACCCAAAAGGCTTTGGCTCCGAATGAATTGGTTTGGAAAACTCCGTCTGAACTTTTTGTTTCGATGGCTCCGGACGTGGGAACTTCGACCAATCTGAATCCAGCAATGGACGGAAAGATTTTCGGAGCACCTGTCGTTCACGACGTCGAGCAAGAGCTGGGAGTCAAAGACAACAAGCTTCCGGATCTGGTTCCGGGCGAAGATATTTCCGACCGTTACATCCGCTTTGAAATCGCCGAAGGAAACGTGGTTTCTTGCGTGGGTTCATTCGGAAAGATCAAAGACTTCTTGGGAATTCCATTGATGCCTTTGATGACCGTCTATGACTTCTTTTTGAAGCGTGCACTGGATCAGTACTTCTACAACTTGTATTGGAAGAGCTCGTTCATCTTGGTGGGAACTCCATCGGGTGTGACGTTGTCACCAGAGGGTGCACAGCACGGATGGAAATCAGATATCCAGATTCCGAACCAGATTGTTTGGGAGCCGTTCTTCTGCCAAGAGCTGGATTGGATTTTGTGCGAATCAATTCGTCGTCACATCTTCAACGACAACGAAGGCCGTAACGGCGTGATGATCCGCGGGGTCACCCGTGGGGTCGAGCAAAAAGATATGCCGACCTATTTGAAACGACAGGCTCGTTTTAAATCTGATGTCACAGCTCCATTGTGCCGAACGGAATTCCCGTTGGACGGTGCGGTTGATGAAGCACAATTGGCTCCGCAAGATGAAACTGTGATCATGAACCAAGTTCGTGAAGAAGTTCTGCAAGGCGCTTACTACCTGATCGATTACCGCGGCTACGCAGGCTACGAGCCAGGCGATAACGTCGTGAATATTTTCTCGATGGGATCTCCAACGACTGAGGCGATCAAGGCGTCGGAAGCTCTGCTTTCACGCGGAATTTACGCGAACGTGATCGTGGTCACTTCGCCAGATCTGGTCTGCGGTATTCAAGCTCATGGCAATGACTATCAGTACTTGAAAGAAGGCTTGGGCATTAACGGTAACCTGCACGTTCATCCAAACCAACAACTAAACGGTCACGAGTTCGTGACGGTCTCTGGTCGCCGCATCCCAATCGTGTCTGTGCACGACGGTGAAGCGGGCTTGCTGGATAACTTGGGTTCGATCGTGGGTACCCGTCATGAATCTTTGGCCGTTCGCCATCACTCAAAGTGCGGTCGTCCGAACGAGATCTACGCTTATCACGGCATCGACTGGGAATCCGTGATGGAAGCTTGCGGAAAAGTCCTGGCAGAAACGGCGCTTGAAGAAGTGAAGGTCAGTCAGACGGTTCTGGGTGAGGCTCAGCTGACGCAGACGGCTCCGACTAAGTGGACGGATCTCTGGCCGCAACGGCATTAAAGACGACACTAAGGATGATTCAGGTGGTGGTACTTGCGTAGCGCCGCCTGAAACACATCGCTCGACAGATACTCCCCACGATACCAGTTCTCCGGCAGTTTAATCCCAAGTTCAGTCTCAATCGTCTCGCGAATCCCCTGCTGGTGGACATCACTCCACGCCGTATCCAGAAAATGTCCGTCAGTCAAAGAAGCCATACGAAGATCATTGAAGTCATTCAGCACACGACGATGCTGCTGATCCTTCTCTAGAAACTCAGGCGCGATCATTTCAGCAATTGGTCCTACAAACAGTGTGTCGCCTAGGTCTCGAACTGCGTTCACATCTGTGGGAACAAGAATCTGTCTTTTCTCGTCGATCTTCATTTGCAGGAGCCATTGTTGCTCGTGAGAACTTTCCAGTACCAGTCCATAGCGAATCAAAAGCAAGGCCTTGGTGCGCCCCCACGAGTATGCGTAGTGCTTCATCCAGTAAGGCTCGAAATCCACACCCAGCTTTCTTGCAATCACTTTTCCGACCTCTGGCGTGCTAAATGCCGGCATGTAGTGGTGTCCATCCAGCAATGGAGAGGTGTCGCGAATCAAAATCGCATTTCCCGTTGCATGGTCATGAATGGCCATCACATCCTTCAACAAGACCAATCCCTTTGGGCGACCAAGACGCGTGTCGATGGCATTGATCAACCGGGTTCGCGGAAGACTTTCACGGACATCATCGATCACTAAAATCTTTTTGTTTTCCGGAGTCCATGTCGGATTTGGAAACTGAGTCGGAATCTTGACCGAGACAGCTCCGAAAAAAGTAGACCGAGAAGCGGTCAGCTTTCCCATCCAGCGCCGATATGTGGGTGCATAACTAAAAGGAATCTTTTCTGCTCCTTGCGCCAGTGACTGCGACGAAGTCATACGCCCATCGAAAACGACAGGATGCACAGGAACTTCGACTCGGCCGCCAGGCAAAAGAAACCGATTTCGAATAAATTCTGGGACTTCTCCCGCCGTCTCAATCGTCACAGCACTTCGCCACAGCTGCTTGACAGGAAATGGAACTTCCATCGATGTGCGATCCAGACTTCCGCTGTTGATCTGGGTTTCAAAGAAGCTCAGCTGCTCTATCGGAGAAAAAATCGTTCCGCCGTGGGGCCAAGCTTTGGCGGGACTGTGGGCAAGCACGCCATCGATCAAAAACCATTTGTAGGCGTCGGTCAGTTTCGAATTCTGAATTTCCTGCAGAATCTCCGGATCGTTTTGAAGCTCGGGGTGTTGTCGCATGAACTCTTGACCCAGGCGCAAGATCACATCCTGAAGACCGTTTTTGAAAGAGACTTTCTTCCCAGCTTCATGAGCCTGGATCAAACCGTCGGTCAAAAAATATTTGACGAAAGGCGGGAGCGGGAGCTTTTCGATTTTGGTTTGGATATGCTCTGGAGTGGCATTTTCTTGCACCAAATCATCGAGCGTTTTATGGGTCATTCGCTCGACAGCTCCAGCCTGACTTTCGCGGCAAATGAAGCCTCCGGCCCGGCTATTAACAGGTGCGAAAGACAGTGCGCCAAGCAAGGCGAATGTGGTCAAGCATGTGGATAAAAGTTCGACAGGGATCTGTCGCCAGCGATGGCTGATTTGTCGATAAAAATGCTTGAGTCTCATCCCTCTTCAGAGATGCAAGCTCAGGACTATTTCAAGGCTGGTTTGACCTGTTCGAACCGGTAAGAAGACACGGCTTTGCCGCCGACTGAAACCACATGTGAATCGACCAGCAGAACACCACCACACTGCATTTCGCCGGTCAGGTGACCGATGCCAGGAATGGCTTTGATCGCAAAGCTGTTCACCTTGTACGATTTCACTTCGCCAGCACCCATGTCTTTATCGCCACACAAAACTTTGCCCTTGGCGATTTCAGTGGTCATGTAGGCTTCGATCGACTGACCGTCTTGCAGTTTGTACTGACCGAGTTCGGTCTTGGAATCAAAGCTGTCGGCGTTTTGAATGCGGCACATTTCCATCTCGACTTCGCTGTCTTTTCGCGTCTTCATGTACTGAAGACCTTGTGGAGTCAGATAGTCGGACATTTCATCTGGCGTTTTATTCGAAAAATCGCAGTCCATATGCTCGCCGACAAACACACAGACGCCTTGATCAGGAGCTGGCTTCGTCAACAATTCACCGCCCGCCGCCGAGAAGAACAGAGAGAAATAAGTGATTTTCAACGAAACTTTCTGAAGCGATTTTTCGGAAACTGTGTAGCGTTCTTCAAATTTTCGGTCTTCAAAGAGATTGGTCGTCTGAGTCTTTGTGAAGGACTCGTCGCCCACTTTCAGGTTGGCATCAAATCCTTCTTTGTCGCGGTAGGATTCAATCTCGCCTTTATCGCTGCGATAGACTTGGCAGGTTTTTCCATAACGAGTTTCGACATACTCTTTGTAGCCATCTTCACCAATGGCAGGCATCAGATTTGTTTTTTGAAATGCGGGAACTTCGGAAACATTTGTGGCCTCTGCTTTCGGCGCGGACGACGAAGAGCCTGAGCCTTTGTCATTTGAACAGGCCAGGACGCTTAACAGAACTGAGGTCAGTAACAGAGTCGATTTTGTGTTCATCATAAAGCCCCCAAATACGGATCCTTTTTCGATCCTGATCCAGTAATTTAGGGCAATCACTCGAGCACCGAAACTGACAATATTTTGTACGGAAGAATTTATATTTTAAACGCCAGAAATGCGCTTTTTCCCTTCTGTGTGCCAGCTTGCCTATCGTTTAATCGCAGAGTAAATTGAACGCATGACTAAGGCTAAATTGCCCTCTCGCGGAGAGATGTTTCCAAGCCCCCATAAGAAATTTCAAGAGACTGTTTTGCTGGTTCCATTTTTTGGTGCCGAGAAAAAGAACTTAAGACGGCACATCGAGTTTTTGAATGAGTCCGGATTTGACTGCGTGTTGATGGAACTTCGGGACAACTGGAGTGGTATCGCTACCAATCTTTTTTCATCACAAATGGAGTTTGGCCTGAAACATATTTGGGCCGATCAGATCGAGGGAATTCTGAACGAGATTCCGGGCGACAAAATCATCTTCGCTTTTTCAAATCCCAGTGCCAGTGCGATCGAAGCCGTTGCCAGACGACACGCAGCCGATGTGAAGGGCTTGATCTGCGATGGCGGACCATCGGGCCAGCTGTGGCATTCGATGGTGAACTACTTCACCCATGAAATTTCTTTGGTTCTTTATCCGATCAAAGCGGCGGCCGCCCTTTTGACAGCCAGTCTTTGGCATCCTCATTTTCTGGAAGTCATCAGCCAAGATCTCGAAAAATTCCCGAAAGGATTCCGCGTTCTTTCGATTCGAGGGTGGAAGGATCCCTTGATCACTCCGAAGATGATCGACATGGTTTTCGAACCGCACACACAAATTGACTGGCAAAAGCTCAGTATTCCTGAGGGGAAGCATGTGGATGGGTTGAAGGAACATCCGGAGGAGTATAAAGCGCCTGTTTTGCAGTTTTTGAAAGAGATTGCGACTGCTACTTAAAACTGCTTAATCGCAACAAACAAACCTTCCGAAGTCGGAATGATCGTACCGCGATATCGTTTCGGATCCGCCAAACGCTCATTGAAGGATTTCATCACATCGATTTGTTTTTTCGAGAAGGTGGCCTTGTTTCCTGTCAGGACGGCCCCGCCAAGAAAAATATTATCGGCGATAATCAAACCGCCCTGTCGAACATTTTTTTCCGCCCAGTCGAGATAGACCTCGTAAGCTGATTTGTTGCCATCGATGAAAATGCCGTCAAAAGGTCCCTTGTCTTCCAAAGTCAGCAAAGTCTTCTGAGCGTCCCCTTCAAGCAGATGCACCTTGCGGCCGGTCTTTGTTTCCTTGTAGCGATCAAAGATGCGATTGGCGATTTTGGCGTGAGCTTCGTCCTTTTCCAAGGTCCAGAGCTCGCCCCCTTCTTCCAACCCTTGCAAAATCCAAAGCGCCGAGAGGCCGGTCAAAGTGCCGATCTCGACAAATTTTTTGCATCTTTGCATGTGAATCAGGGTCGACATCAATCTTGCTTCGTGGGGACTGAGACTGATGCCCGCTTTGTTCAAAGTCCGAGAAGCCTCGCGTGCTTCTTCGAAAAGTTCGCCAGGCTCGGTTGGAAAGAGCATGTGAAGATAATTTTCCAAGGGACTGGAGTCCTGAGACAAATCACGCATTCCCTTTTTGTACTTGAACCCTTGATCGCTGGCATTAAAATTGAGTAAAATTAAACAAGTTAAACAAGATGCTTGAAGTCAAAAACCTGAAAACCGAAATCGCCACCGCCAAGCAAACCTACCGGGTGCTGGATGATGTGAGCTTCACCTTGAAGCAAGGACATGCTTTAGGCATCGTCGGCGAATCGGGCTCGGGAAAATCGATGACTTCGCTGTCGATTCTAAAATTGATTTCACCTCCCGGTCGGATCTCTGGTGGCGAAATCCTGTTCGAAGGACGAGACCTTCTGAAACTCCCAGCCGATGATCTGCGTTCGGTTCGTGGCAGCCAGATTGGATTGATTTTTCAAGAGCCCCACACATCACTCAATCCGACTTTCACGGTGGCCGAACAGCTCAAGCAAACAATCGCTTTGCATCAGCCAAAACTCACTGAAGATGAGATCCATGCCCAAGCCACGGAAACACTTCGCAAAGTGCATCTATCAAATCCACAGGAAATTCTAGAAAAGTACCCACATCAACTATCCGGGGGACAGCAACAGCGCGTTCTGATTGGCCTTGCAATCTGTTGCAATCCCAAATTGCTGATCGCAGATGAAGCCACAACAGCTTTGGATAGCTCGCTGCAACTGCAGATTCTGAATTTACTGAAGCAACTGAAGCAGGACATGCAATTGGGTTTGGTTCTGATCACCCATGATCTGGCGGTCGTCGGCCATGTTTGCGACGAAGTAGCCGTGATGTATGCTGGACAAATTATCGAAACAGGAAGCGTGTCGGATATCTTCAAACATCCGAGGCACCCCTACACAAAAGGATTGCTGGAATCGGCCAAAAATCTAAAAGCGATCCCTGGATCGGTTGCTCCATTCGATCATCTTCCAGTCGGATGCCGATTCGCCGAGCGCTGCCCTTATGCTCAAGCTAAATGTTTGGAGTCAAACCCGCGCCTTGAATCTTTATCTGCAACCCAGTCGGTGGCCTGCTATTTCCCTCTGAAAAATGGCGGGCCAGCATGAATCCAGTCTTCCTGAGCGTTCGCGAGCTGACAAAGTCCTTCAAAGACCGGCAGGCTCTTCGTGGAGTGTCCTTTCAATTGAATTGCGGTGAAACGTTGGGTTTGGTGGGCGAATCCGGATCCGGAAAATCCACACTGGCTCGCTGCTTGATGCGCCTGATAGATCCAGACAGTGGGACGATTGAATTTCAAGGGCTAGACATCACGCATTTGCAGGGATCTTCCCTTTTGCCGGTTCGGCGTCAGATTCAGATGGTGTTTCAAGATCCCTACGCCAGCCTCAATCCCCGCCTGACGATCGGAACGATGTTAGAAGAGCCGCTGCAAGTTCATGGGATTCGCGAAAATTCAAAGCAGCGGCAAGAACGTGTCGATGAGCTTTTGAAAATGGTCGGCTTGGATCCCGCCATGAAAAGCCGGCATCCGCGAGATTTTTCCGGTGGCCAACGCCAGCGGATCTGCATTGCAAGGGCCTTGGCTGTCGAACCAAGCCTTCTGATCTGCGATGAAGCCGTCTCGTCGCTGGATGTTTCGGTGCAAGCGCAAATCCTGCAGCTGCTGAAGGATTTGCAAAGCCGATTGGGCCTGACCTATCTGTTTATCTCTCACGACTTACGAGTGATCGAGCAAATCTCCAATCGTGTCGCTGTCATGTCCGAAGGCATGATCGTCGAGCTGGACGAAAAGAAAAATCTCTTCCAGCAGCCGCAGCACCCGCACACGAAAGCGCTGCTGGCTTCACGGCTGTCGATTCCTTACTAAATACTAATTTTGTGGAGCACCGTTGTTGACCCAGCGGCCAATGAGATCGCGTTCGGGCTGCGACAGCAATCCGCCCGGAGGCATGGGGCTTCCGGCATTATTCACGCGTCCCAGAATTTCGGTCGCTTTGCCAGAGGCTGTTGCATAGACGGAAAGATCCAGTCCTTTTTGCGCCGACAGACCTTGATGGCAGGTGTAACATCGTCGACGGAAAACATTCACCGCCGTATCGGCTCCTGTCAGCTGTGACCAGGAAATTTTATCGCCGCCACCACCATTTGGCATGGTCGTTGTCGTGGTTCCATCGTTGCTGGTGTATTGAAGATCTGTGATTTCAAGCGAGACTGGCATCGACACATTCACATCCGGTAAATAAGCCAGCGCCACGCCCGATCCCGGCGCCAGATTTACATAGGTCGCATCTGTGATTGTCGCCGACACGCCAGTGTACATGGTGACATTGGACATCATCTGGTCGTCGATCAAAATATTCAGGCCATTGGCTTTCATGTATTGGCCATTGCCCGCCGATTTCAATTTCATCATTGGATTTCGGAAATCAATTCCGACAATATTCATTCCATTTAAAGACAGGCGAGCCTCAATTTTCAAGAAAGCCCGGAACTGTCCCTGACGAGATTTTGGAACTTCGGTTTCCAAATCCCATTCGACCGTTTTCCAAGCGCCTTGCTGAGCTTGCACTCCGGTGACTGCCAAATCAGGTACAGGTTTTCCGATCACTTTCAATTTGCCACCGGCCGTCCCGCCCGAATCATCAGCGGAAGACACGCACTCCATGTACTTGCTTTGACCTTCATCCCAGGCCTCTTTGATCTCGGCCAATTCGGATGTGAGATTCACTCCGTTATCGCCATGCGGATTGGTGGCCTTGTAGTTGATCATGGTCACACCCTTGGATTGAAATCCGCGGAAGGATGTCTCTAGATCCGTGCTGCCGTGGCCGGCCGAATGGCAGGCGTTGCAGTTGACTTTCAGCAGTGGAAAATAAGTTTGCGAGTAAGTCTGTTTCAAAATGCTTTCGCAGGCTTCGGAAGAAATTCCGACCGAGCCAAAGGCCGTGCCCTTCTGAGCCTGAAAGCCAACCCGGCCGCAGTTCTGGAAAATGATCACCGCACTGGTCATGATGACAACCAATGAGATTCCGTTTTTCAGACTATCTTTGATATCCCCAAACACCCAAAATCCCCTTACGTGAATTTCAATACTTTATCGAGCTGATCCCCTGCGAACGTTCGCCCCGCAATACCGGCATAAAGATCCAGACGCTTATTTGCCACCAGATAGTTGGCAAAGACGGCCGCTGCCGCTGCCTCGGGACTGTTGCCGGTGATGAAAGTTTCATCCGCCGTTTGTCCGTCGGTAAACCATCCGATCTGAGAGCCCGAAGTTTCCGGACGTCCCGATGGATTGAAGTAAAGCATAAATGCCAGTCCCGCTGTTCCGCGATCGCTGGTCCATGCGGCACCCGGCGCATCCGAATTCACCGATGAGGTTGCACCGTCTGATGTGATGTACAAAAAGACCGGTTTATTTAAGACCGCTGCCGATTCCAAAATTCGTCCCGCCGCCCGGCCCGCATCCAGATCCTTGTTATCACCCGTTGTGCGAGATCCATCGTGATAATCGTATCCACCGATTTCCAAAGCAACAGACCCGGCTGTGCCTCTCAAAGCGTTGTAAACCATCGAGCCGAAAATCAAGTTCGAGTCATTTCCATTCGTACCGGCATTGATTCCCCAGATGGTACTGAGCTGAGTCCCCGCTGAAGAATCAGCACGTGGATCGACAACATTAGTTCCAGCTTTGACCAGCTCTTCATTTTTAATCCCGGCGCAATCAAGCAAAGTTTTAATCTCAGCACCTGATTGAATGCTGGCAATCTTTCGAGATTGAGATTCAGACAGGCGGCTGATCAGACGAGCCAGCGATTCTTTTTGCGCCGTCTTCAAGCCACTGCCAATGGCGCCCGCGTATCCCAGAGAGGATGTCAGAGCCGAGAAATTATTGACAATCAATGGTGTCGGCGGATTGACAGTGGAAGGCTCCTGCCCAATTCCAGCCAAAGTATTTTGCCTTTGTCCCAGGTTTGGCAAAAGCGCACCTTGAAGGCCAGCTTTGGCCACCATACCGTCGGCAGCAAATCGATTTTCGCTCGAGTCATCGCGCGATCGCACGCACAATGCCACAAAAGCTGTCTTGGAAATGGCTGTCGGTGCTCGCTCGCGAATTCCCTGCAGAAATTTACTGGTCAGAACTCCGTTGTTCATTCCGGCAAATCCGACTTTGCCAAATTCATTTTCAACTGTTGGAGCTTTGCCAAGACCCACCAAACTATAGGACGGAAGCATCTGACCACCTTGGTCCAATGCCACATAATTTCCAGCGAGACCGGCTCCTCCTGCCAGATTCAAAGTTACAAATGGAATCAAATCTGAAGCACCTGTCGAGCAAATGGGCTCGGCCGCATTTGCCACCAGCTCTGGCAACAGAAGCTTTGTCCAGTTCGGCATCAGCATAGAAGCGGAAAATGGAATCAGACCCGACGCCAGAAATTCACGTCGAGAAACCGGTTTCGCATGACCGGTCCGAGCCCACATTGGGATGTCTTTTTTGTTCTTCCCCATCTTTTCCCCCTGCACAAACCCATCAAAACGACATGGCGTCGAAACTGACCAACATCGCTGTGCACGTGAACAACATCAATTTCGTCGACGAATCCGCGCTTTGCTTTTCCATCGGCGAGTACTCCATTAAAAATTCTTCTTTCGCCTCGTAGAGAATCTGAGATTCTTCCGAGCTTGGCATGCGGCCCCAGAATGCTTGGCTCAGCTGCTCGACACTGGCTTGAAAGGCTTCATCTGTCAGAAGCGGAACTCCGCCTACGCTTTCAACGCCTTTGCTGAAATCGATTCCTGGATAGAAACGGCCCTTTGTCATTGGACCGGCTATTGTGGCGTTACAGAAACGGCTGGCCAGATTCGCACTGCCGATCATCATCGGCGAAGTCATCAGGCGCAGATCGTATCCAGATCCCAAAACATTGGAGACAGAATTGAACTCATTGGTGATCGTTGCGTCCGGAGTCACACCTGTGACTGACGCCATACTTTTGAAAACCTGATCGGCTGACAGCAAAGCATAGGGAACCGTGACGTAGCCTGTATCCGCTTCACCGCCACTGCTTTCCAGTTCTTTCACTTCAAAACCCATGGCGCCAAACGGAGTCTGGCCGCAACTTTGAAAGGACATGGCAACCCCCACCAGCGAAGCCAGTGAAAGCCAAACAAGCGTGTTGCCCTTTTTTTCAAATCGCATTTACTGCCCCATACACTGCTGGGTGACCGCCAGCTCTTTAAAAAGTCGTTTCAAATTGTAGCCATTTTGTTCGAACTTATTGGCCTGGTGGCTAAGAAAAATCATGTTTTGCTTGGGCACCATGTTCGAGCGGCAAATTGCATCATAAGCCCGCTTGACCATGCAGATGCTAAAGCGTTTCGAGTTCGCCACCATGGTGCCAAGATCCTTGACGCCATTTCCACTGGCCGGTCCACGCCAGCCAAAAGTTTCGGCATTGGCAAAACCAGTCGCATTATTGAAAAATGAATCATCCGTAGTGACGTAGCCACCTGAAAAAACCGAATTGTTGCGAGAGACTTTTCCAGAAAGTCCCGTCGTCGCATTCAGGTCACCCGCCTTGATTGAAACCTTCCCGTTGATGATGCGATTCCCGGTGAAATCCCATTTGGCGAAAGCACCTCGCAGACTGTCCATTTGCGAGTGACAGCCCTTGCAGGTCGTCTGATATTTCAAGTGATCGTTTCCTGGGAAACGGTCAATATCCTGACCGACACGGATATCAGACGCCTTGGTGTCAGCCCAGTCTTCAATTGGCACACACATAAATTCTCGGAATGTGAATTCAACTGGACGGCGCGAAGTTCCAGCCGTTGCATGCGCACCCATAAAGGACCGCGACGTGATCACACCGGCTGGATCTGGATTGGCGACGACTGCGTTGGCTCCGTCGACCATTTGCTGACCACTGACGCGTTTTAAAACCGAGCCTATATCTATCAGTGGACTTTCCAGATCCTGATAGTGATTGTTCGATTTCAAAATATCATTGGCCAGATCGCTTCGAACAGTCACACCGGCCGGCAAGCGGGTCGCGTCCGCCATATAATAGAAGTTTCCCGTCAGCAATTCTCTGGCATCCGTTTCATCGCGGGTGACGCCAATAAATGAAGCTGCGAAATCATTGAGGCTCAGGCGGATGGTTTCTTCCCGAGTCGACATCTTCAATGCCATCTGTTTGACCGTGACACTCAGGAAATTCGGATGCGTTTGCGCAATTTCAGCGGCGCCAACATAATCTCCAGCGCGAATTCGGGCGGCCATCGGAGCAATCAGCGCGTGATCGGCAGGAACTTTGGTGCTGGAGATTCTTTCGAGAAGTTTTTTGGCCGTCACCGAAGCTGGATCCAGTTGAGCGAAGGCGGAAATGCCTAAAACTTGCACGAACAAAATAGAAATCCATGCTGCTTTTCGCATTTCACCCCCCTTTCACCCAACGTTGAACAAAAGCAAAGCAAAGACCACAGCATTGTTTGCGGGTAAATTCGAGCTCAGGACAACCAAATAAAAATCACTCTCTATATTGTCGCCCAGCTGTCAGCATTCAAACCGAATGCAAAATCACAAAACACCACTGTCGAACTTTGATAAGTTATCGGACTTCCACAGAAAAACCGTAGAAGTTTCCAGACCGAAACAAGCCTGAATGAAAACTTGCCAGCTGTCTGAATGCCAGCGAATCAGACAACCGATTTTGTAGACACTCTGGTCAACGAAGCTTCGCTAGACACCGTTCCAGTATTGAGACGTCTCATCTCGAGTCGAAAATGAGTCGCTCTCGAATACAGACCCGAAGCCGCTGTCGAACAAGTAGTGACCGATCAGGTCCTGCCTTTGCACCTCCTACCTTCGAACTGTTTCCGATATTTTTGTTTCTTTTTGGGAAATTGGGCTTAACTAAATCTACGGACTTTCCGATAGGTCGAGTTGTCGAGGGGAATATGAAGAAGATGAACAAACGCCGTAGTTTGTTGTGGTTAGCTACAGCCTTGTTACTGCTGTTGCCATTCCAAAACTGTGCGCAGAATTTCCAGACTGTTGAAGGCTCAATTTCGATGGGCTCTTCTTCCCAAGGCGATGGCAGCGGCACCGACATTCCTGAAGATCCAAATACGCCAACCACGTCAACGACCTCTACGACATTAAATACAATTCCATGTTTGGCTTCTGATGTTGGTGTTCCTGAAGCAACGGCATTAAGCGGTACTTCGTTGACAGCCCTTTCAGGCCGTGGCGACAACGGCGGACGTAAGGCATCTGATACGGTTTCTTTCACATACACAAAATCAAACGCAGCTTCTCAGTGTCAGCAAGGCGCAACAGTGTCCTGCCAACGTGTGACTGATGCTTCAATGACTGTGACAGCGGTAAACGGCGCCGGCGTTCGTACAGCGGTTGTGAATAATGATATTACTTGCACTCGCACACCAGCCAATGCAAGTCCGGGCACATCCATCTCGATTTCATTCCGTCCGAATGATAATGATACGGACAAACAGTGCTTTGAAGGCACGGCCAAGTACCGTGTTTTTGTTCAAAGCACGGCTGACACGAACAAGCGCAGCACCGAGCAAATCATCACGGTCACTTTCAAAAACAACTGCTATCCAGAGCAAGTCACAACAGAATCTTTGGATGCCTTCGACCAAATGGGTGCAGCGGTTGCAATCGACGGATCGACAGCGGCTGTTGTCGCTCCGGGTGATGACGGTGACGGCAACACGGCTCAGTTGATCGGAGCGATTTATATTTACAAAAAAGGCGGCGATAACAAATGGACTCGCTCGCAAATCTTGCGAACAGATGACACGGCCATCGTGGCTGACCGCGGAGCTGCCAACGACAGCCCGGCTTCAGTGGCTTTAAAGGGTGACACTTTGGTGGTTGGAAGCGAGTTCAATAGCTCGAACACCGGTGCGGCCTATGTCTTCAAAGCCAGTGGCGGAACTTTTGCCATGGCCCGTAAGCTTTCAGGCACAGTCGCTGGAAGCAAATTCGGTCGCGCAGTTGCGGTCGACGGCAGTCAAATCGCGGTCGGTGCTCCAGCTGAATCCAGCTCAAAAGGTGCGGTCTATATCTTTGATAGCTCAAGCTTTGCTCAGACGGCTCATATCGCCAGTCCATTGCCAAACAACTCTTACTTCGGTGCTGCGGTTGCCATCGAAGGTGGCTTGTTGGCAGTCGGTGCTCCGGCTTCGACTTTGTACCGCGACACAATGACTGGTGAATTGTTGATCTACTCGAAATCCGCATCGTGGGATGAAGTCATGACCAATCCACTGCGTGCCAATGCCAACAAAACTGGCTTGGCTGTGAAAGATCAAACTGGCAAAGACCTCACGCTCACAATCGCAATGGGTGCCGAGCTGGGCTCGTCAGTTGCGATCTACGGTGGAAAAATTCTGGTGGGTGCTCCAGGTTATTTGAATGGTGCACGCAAAGCAGGTCTCGCACTGCTGATCACGAATCCAACAGGTTCGGCGGCGCTTCAGACTTTGATGGATGTTTCAAATGGTGAAGGTCGCTTCGGTACATCTGTCGCCATCGGCTCGGCTGGTGTTTTGATCGGTGCTCCAGAGTTGCGAACACGCGGTGGTGCGGTTGACCACTTTGCAACAAGCGATGGCGTTTGCAAATTTGTCCGCCGTATTTCCAGCACGACTGGTGCGGATAACGATCAATTTGGTTCCAGTGTTGGTTTCTCAGGTACTGATATCGTCGTTGGCGCGAAGTTGAATGCCGAGCCGAACAATACATCGGGCTCTGCCAGCTTCTTGTCGACAGTTATCCCCTAAGGACAGGGTGTAACGAAGTTTGTACAGAATTACGTTTTGGGGTTTGCGGTTCGTTGAAGGGTAAATGAGGGGAAAATGAAAACGGGAAAAGTTTTATTTACATTCTTCTTGTCAGTCGCCGGGTCATCAGTGACTTGGGCGCTGGACTCTGCCGGAAATGGTCCGACTCGGGACTCTGCGGTCGCTTTGTATGTCTTCAGCCAAGACAACATCGATCCCGCAACTTGGACAATCAAGGACCTGGCACCAAATCCATTGAATTTGCAAATCGTTCGCACCAACGCATTGTTTTACTCTCGCGCCGATCACTTGGAAATCTCAGAGCCAAATCTGATTCGCTCGGTGACTTCGGCCGACAAAATCACCAATGCCTGCAAAGCTTCAAACGAAATGACGGTTGAAATGTGGCTTGAAAGCCGTACGCCGGCCGAAAAACTGGTGAACGCTGAAGACGACAACAACATGATGAACGGATACTTCAAACAGTCTCTGCGCATGGTCTCTTTGGCAGACACTTATTTCAAAGAATTTCACAACTTCGGTATCTACCAAGCCTACAACATGGGCGATACATACAAGGCGACAACTCGCACATCAAACAACTCGACTGGCACCAACTACAACGGTGACCTGGTCGATTACTTGCTGGCGCCAAACGAAACATTCTTGCTGCAAAAGAAACAGCACGTCTACTTCGTGAAGACGGCTGGGGGTGCTGCTCGTCTGTACAATAGCGACGACAACGGAAACGACACAGGTCCTTTCGTTGTGACTCGTGGATTTAGCGGTAACTTTTCAAACTGGCATGTCACTGGAACAAACGTGACCTACGACACCCCAGATGACAGCGCCGGTTCACTGTCTCGCAAATTGGATATCCGCCTGGCCATCGGTAACGAAGCCAGTGCTGATCAGGATTTCGGCAAGCCAACTCAAGGTGGCGAAGGCCCAGGTAAACGCAGCCGTCACTGGCCTTGGATGGGCAAAGTCTATATGGTGGCTGTGTACTGCCGCGCTTTGACCGATCAGGAAATCCTGGGTGCCGGTGCTCCACGCATCACACCTCCAACGATTTATCCAATTGATCTCAGCCGCAAGATCACACCAAGCGTGACTCGCGCTCAGACGATCTACAACCGTATCACCGGCGTGAAGACCGTGGTTGACAACCCCATCATTGGACAAATGGCGGACCTGATTGATCAAGGTCGCACATTTGAAGCGGCAGGACTGGCAACCAAAGATCCAAACTTCTTGAATATTTCGGTTCGCGATATGGCGGCTCGCATGTCGACTCGTGAAGAAGTCATCAGCACGACTTTGAATGACTTTGTCGCGACCATGATTGGCGTTACACGCGATGGTTTGGATGCACGCGTTCTGGTGAACAGCGATATCACTTACATGGCCGATCCAAAGAAGGCCGCTGTCCCGTCGAATATCGTACGTGATATTCTGACATCGAACCGTCACTATGAAGCCTTGCAGGCCGGCGGTTTCGACCTGGCAAAAGTTCTCGTTCCAGCAAAACAAATGATCTATGACGGCTCGAAAGCTGTCGAGCATCCAGATCCAGCGGGACTGATCACGTCTCGAGCTTTCATGGGCGCACATGCGATTGCGGGAACCAACCGCCGTCCAATTGAATTCACTTTCCGTGAATTCCTGTGCACGCCAATCGACAAGTGGTCGGATTCAAACGGCAGTGATGCTCCGATCGGACGCGACGTGGATCGCTTCCCAAGCGGTTCGCACACCAAGTTCACAACCAGCTGCCGTGCCTGCCACTCGCGCATGGATCCATTGCGAAGTGCCTTTGCCTACTTCACATTCAGCAATAACTTTGTGAAGAACTCTTTCGTGGTTCCTCGCCTGAATGCTGGAATCATGAATGAAGGAACACAAATGGGTATGTCAGCCGGCTTGAAGGCAACAGACCCAGCTCTGACTCAGCTGCCAAGCCTTGGAAACGTTTCGTTCGTAGCCGACAAAATGAACCACAACGAGCACATCTTCCCAGGCGGCCGCGTGATCACGGACAACTTGTTCAGTAACGCTGCCGTCGAGCCTTGGGCACAAGGTTACTTTGGCTGGCGCGGTCCAACGTCCGGTAAAGGCGTGAAAGAATTTGGAACAATGGTGGGAAATGCCGAGCAGTTCTCTCGCTGTATGGCCAAGCGTGTATTCGCGTCGGTCTGTAAGCGTGAGCCACAAAGCTTCGACGAAGCTTTGATGAAGACAGCGGCCAGTGAATTTGAATCGAATGGTTATAAGCTTGATTATTTATTTAAGCGTTTGGTGATCACACCAAACTGTTTGGGGGAGGAAAAGTGAGAAAGCAACTGATTGCACGAATCTCAACCATCTTGGTCACCGGAGCTGTGATCATCGTTGGTCTGGGTCAAGGGTGCGGAAAATTCACAGTGATTGGCGATGAATCTGGCAACAGTGCACAGAACTCTGGTAGCTCGGACGACGATCCGGGAATCAAACCAAATACTTCGACTGTTTCCTTGGTCTACGGAAAAGCGGCCTTGGATCACTTTTCATCTTGCACAGGTTCTGGTCTGCCTTCAGACCGAACATTGGCAATGTACTCTTCGAAAGTCGGAACGATGTCAGAGACCGGCGCGGTGAGCACTTATACAGCTCCGGCGTTGATGGCTTTGACTTCTCTGGCTGGCGAGGTCTGCAAAGACTTGATCGAAAATGAAAAAACCGCTCCTCGTATGTTCATTGGCGTCGACTGGGCAGGAATGTCTTTGCCAGCAGACGGCACAATGCAAGATGCGATGAGACGCTTGGCCCGTTCTTGCTGGTCTCGTGATGAAGACCCAACAGAATCGGACATCGTGATGGGCGGAATTCAATCGGCGTTTTCGAACACGGCACACGACTCGATGCTGTTCATGTGCACATCGATGCTCAGTGCGCTGGATACGCTGATTCTTTAATTCAATTTTGGGGGTTTGAAATGGGACAAGATAACAAGACAAAAAATATCATGGCGGGTGTGGACACGACACTCACCAAAGATGAAGTGATGGATACGGCAGCCAAGAATCAAGAGCTGCTGAACGAACACCAGAAATCGCACGGCCTGAAAGCTTTGAGCCGCCGCGACTTTCTGTCAACCGGAGTGATCTCATTCTCTGGCGCTTTGATGAGCCAGAACATTTTTCAGATGATGATTCCAGAAACCGCACAGGCCGCTTTGCAGTGCCAGGTTTCAGGCGGCGGCGACTGGATTCCAGTGATCACCCTGAATTGCCAGGGCGGATGTAACTTTTCATCCCACTATATTCCATTGAACGAAGGCGGAGATCTTTTGTCTTCATATGCAAAACTGGGACAGGGCAAGACCGGATCCTTCCAAATCGACCGCGAGTTTTCAAACAACGTGGCATTCTTTGGAACTTCCACCTTGCTGGCCGGACTTCGCACATCGGCGATGGCCGACACTTTGGCAAAAACCACTTTCCACGGCATTCCTGTGCAAACGCAGGATGACAGCTCGAACAACAACTCGGATATGTCCGGGATCACCCGAGCTATGGGCCTGAATGGAAAACTGGTCGGCAATATGGGAACAGCGAACACGCCGACTGGATTGGGAGCCAAGGCGGCTTTCATCAATCCACCGGCTCCGCTGATTATTTCTTCTTATGAAAGTTTAACCGGCGCTTTGGGTGTGGCCGGAAGCTTGTCACCACTGGTGGCGGCAAACCGTGCCGGTAAAATGTTTGAGACGATTCAAAATCTCAGCGTTCACCAAGCCAAGCGTTATGTCGCGCAGAATAGCGGTGCTGATTTGGAAAACATCATCACTTGCCGAACTGCTGACAATACAAACCTGATCGCAAATCCAGGCAGCAACACGACTGATCCTCGTGCAAACGCGGATGTGGCGCGTGTTTGGAACCTGCAGGCCAATACGTCGACAAGCTCGGCGGCTTACCAGATGGCGACGATCGTTTTCAATGCCTTGAACGGAAACGCAGGCTCTGGAAACATCAATCGCGGTGGAGCTGACTATCACGATGGTTCGCGCACTCGTGGAGACGGCTTCGACAACGGAACTGGCGTGATCATCGGCCAGATCCTGCAGACCGCTGCGGCCATGGGTAAGAAAGTTTTCATCTTCATCACATCGGACGGATCGGCGGCCTCGCCTGAATCTGATATTCCAGGAGCACCATGGACTAACGATGCTGGTAATACCGGAAGCTACTACTTCCTGGCGTTCAATCCATCGGGCGCATTGCAAGCTCAAGGAACTCAGATTGGTTACATGAACAATGCTCAGGGTGCGGCTTCTCCGCTGATCTCGTCAGCAGACCGCGCGGTTGCAGCAGCCTTCGTGAACTGGTTGTCTTTCAACGGCAAATTGCTGGAGATCGACAAGGCCTTGCCACGAACTCTGAATCCATCTGAGATCGATGCGATGAAGAAGATTGCGTAGTTGAAGACCCTGGTTTTGGAACGTCGTTTTGGGGGATGAAAGTGAATACTCGTAAATACATCCGGATAGCTCTTCTCTCAGCCATGGGATCCGTCCTTTTGCTTTCCTACAACAATTGCGGGAAAGGAAAGACAGCGGATTCCATGAGCGGCAGCCTTTCCAGCATCGGCGTTGATACTTACAATGCCATCGATGTCTGTAAGGAAGAAGAGATCGACGTTTTCGACCGGGGTTACCATCAATTCTTGGCTTCGACTTGTATGAACTGTCACGTCAACGGTCCCGGCAAAGGAACATTCGCGTCACCTGACAAGGTGAATGCATATGCCGGGTTCCAGATGTTGGGCTACGATAAAATCTCTCAATACGCCGTCAACAACGGTCACAACCCACCTTACACAGGCTCGCAAAACCTGGAGATCATCCAGGGTCTGCGTCTGCAATGGCAAAGCTTCCAGAAAGCCAAAGCCACCTGTGGAGAGGGCGGTACCGGTGCGACAACAGCGGAAGAATCTTTCTCTCCAACCTATGAAACCACCGCGCAAACAATTCCGCAGATCGGCTCTAAAGATGTGACGACGCGTGTGAATGGAATGGATCAGACGCTAACGGTCTTCGATCGTCAGACGTTGACTTGGGATCTTAGCACCACTCTGTCGACATTAACCGGAAAAGAAATTCCAAACATGGCGGGCGTGCAATTGTCTGTCGTCGTTTCGGGATACAAAGTTCCAACCGGTGAGACCGCTTACTTGGTCAGCCTGCCAATTCTGAAAGTCGGATCGAACAGTTTGCATGTCAAAGGGATCAACTTCCGCATCAACGGATTCCCAGTCGGCTATGCGACCACATTTAAAAAAACGGACATGAATGTTTACCAGGGCACGACAGCCCTTTTAGCTCCGGGCTCTTTGGTTTCGGTCGGTCCATTGGGAACAGCCGATACATTGGCTGTCCAATTCGGCAACATTGAAATCGTCAATCTGCCCGCTCCACCTCCACCGCCTGCTGTGAACTTCACAGTGACGTCGATGACTATTCAGCCAAGCCAACTGGGCTACGCCAATAAAGTCACGATCCAGGTGGATGTCACGGGTGCAAATATCGAATCGCTTTCAGTGCCTGTAAATTTTGACGGTGCTGTCGGTATGGAAAAAGCGGCCGTCGGCCTGCTGGGAAATGCCGGCCTGAACCGATTTGATTGGGACTACCGAGTCGATTCGACGACTTCGACTTCATTGAACTTCAAGCCTTATCAAAAATCCGCAAGCTTCAATCTGATCTTCTCAGATGACTTGCGTCCGGACAGCGACAAAGTTTTGCGATTGTCTCTGGGATCTCCATTGGGTGGCGTTCTTGGAGCAAACTCGAAACTGGTGATTTCGCTTCCAAATTACAATCCGCCAGCAGATCCAAATGCGACCGCTCCGACTTTTGCTCAGCTGATGAATCCGAAAGCCGGTGTTTTGGGCCTGAACTGCGTGAAATGTCACAACTCGGTCCAGAGACAGGGCGGTTATGACATGACCGACTATCAGGACATGAAATCTCGCGGTATCATCGTGCCTGGAAATATGGATCCAAATGCACACAAGATGTTCCGCCGTATGAATGCGGATGCTCCGAACTTGGAAGGTTTGCAGTCGATGCCGCTGGATGGATTCCGTCCTCGTGATGAAGTCGATTTGGTGAATCAGTGGATTTTAGATGGTGCGAAAAATAACTAGTGAATGAACTAGGAGTGGTACGTGAAAAAGGCAACCTATGTGATCATCTTATCCTTGCTCCCGCTTCTGCTTTACCAGAACTGTGGTAAGCCGACCGAGCTTGAGTACAGCGCCGCTTTGGACTTGGATAGCCAAGCCGGAGTCCAAGACGCTGCCGTTCAGATCATGAACAAACACTGCGCCTCTTGCCATAGCGCCACCAACATGAGCGGCAACGTCGGCGATTTGAATGACGTCGAGTATCTGGTTTACTCGCGCCTGGTTGTACCTGGCGAACCCGAGCTTTCACCAATCATTATCGAAATCAGCCAAGGTCGAATGCCAGCCGAAGGCCCAAGCCTCACAGGCGCTGAAGTCGACGTTTTGAAAAACTGGATCAAAAATTTGCGACAAGATACAACCGGAGATGGCGGAGCCGTCGGCGGCGTCACTCCGATCGAACCGAAGTTCAGCGTCTTGTTCCCACTGGTTTGGGATGCTCGCTGCAAAACCTGCCATGCGAACCGAACTTACAAGTTTGATAGCTATGCCAATGTCGTGAAGTCAGTCATCCCTGGAAATGCTGCGAACAGTATCATGTATCAGGCCATTACTGTCGGACGCACCGGTGGTAAAATGCCACAGGGCGGATCTTTGAGCTCGGCGCAAGTCAAGGCGATCGAAGACTGGATTAATCAAGGGGCGCAGAATAATTAAAGCGTCCACTCGAGGTTCGCCATCCAAAGCGAACCCTTGATCCCAAAGAAAGTACCCACACGCTGGTTGATGGCAATATCCGCTGTCATCCGCCAACGCATATCCAACATCAGACCCAGATTGAATTGATCTTTCTTATCGACACCGCCGCCATCCGGTGGCGATGTCCAATCCACATGGCGCATTTGCAGTGGAGCGGACACACCGATGTTCACTTGCTTGGCCTCTGGGCGCCAGTACCAACCGACCGAACCACCAAAGCCGTACATTGGAACTCGCTTTTGGAAATAGATCAGCGAAATCGACTCCGACTGGATATCGGCCTTACCGTAGAAAGCATACCCTTCATACAATAAGCCATCAGTCGCGCGATTTTCGCGAAGAGCATAATGAAAAGACGGCGTGTACATCTGCGTACGAGCATCGGCCGAATTGCCATTTTTATCTGTGACAACCACCATCTCGGACCAGCTCATAATGCCGACTCCCCAAGATTTCTGCGCAATTGATCGAGCTGCCACAGGATGAGCCGGCGCCGCTGTGACAGCCGGAGCAGGACTTGGAGCCGATGGCTTAGCGGCATTCGATGTCGGAGCAGGAGAAGTTGCAGGTTTTGCAGGAGCTTTTGCCTGCGCGGGTTTCCGTGCGCTGGCCGCATGTCCGTCGAAGGCCAACATCAGGAAAATGCTGAGAGCTATAAAGAAAGATGCAATTGGGTTTGTGCAGACCATGCGTCTCCTCTCACTTCGGTTGGAGCCAATGAACGCATATCCACAGCTTGGAAACGCAATTCAACACGCTGAAACGGGAAATAGACGAGGCCCAAAGAATAGCGATAACCCTCGTCCGAATCGTCCATGTTTGCTTTCTGCATCTCGAGCTGGGTTTCAAAATCAAGCCCGCGAATCAAACGCATCGATCCAGCCAAAATTCCATAAGCACCGGTCGTCGCGTCGCCAGTTTTCGGCTCGGTTTTGTTCAGTCCCCACTCGGTCATAAAGCTGGAACCTTTGCCGATACCGACTCGCGAATGAAGTGCGTAGGTCGTTTGCTTTTGCACCTGCGTATTTCCCATCAAGGCCGAAGCTCCTACCGTCAGTTTTTCTTTGAGCTCGTATTCGACCGTCGTACTGACGCCAGACATGCGAGAAATTTCATCGCGCATCTGATTGCCGCCAAAAGCATGCAGACCGAAAATCCATTTTTCCGGGAAGTAGTTGTAGAGCACGCCGTGGGTTTGGCTATTCATATCCAAACCAATCCCCTTGCGATTGACAGCCGTGTGATCCACCAAGCGAAGACCGAAGGCCACATCAATCAAACCGACCGTCAGAAACTGAGTGTCCGTCATCTGCACACGCAGATAGTGTTCACGCGAAATCAAATTGTAATTCCAAGCACCCTCTTTGATATCCGCATTGATCGGCGTCCGAGTGTAACCGGCCGAGCCGACAAAGATGTACTTGTCATTTTCGTCAAAGTGATAAGCAAATCCCGCATCCGCTTGCATGAGATAGCGCTTGTACGAGTTGGTTCCACCTGGACTTGTGGTCAGGTAAAGATCTCGATATTTAAAGGACGGATGAAAGGCACGCGGAGTCGGCTCTTGTCCCATAAAGCTAGCTGTTTTCCCCAAGTCGTCGTCCGACGCGTTCTTGTTCCAGAAAGGTTTGGCCGCAATTTCAGCCGCAAACAAGGCTCGTCCGTAATCGTTCAATTGTCCGTTACCGTGAGGGTTGTAATGGCAGGTCATACAGTTCATGTAACCAAGCCCGATGAAGGTCGCGTAACCAAAGCTTTGCGAACTGATGAAGAAGGTTGCGGAACTTGCGAGAAGGCACAAAACAGCGATGAGCGAGCGAGGTAACAGGCGCATGTGCTGATGATGGTAAATTTAGATGCTTGAGGCAACTGTAAAACCACAAACTAGCAGGACTCGTCATTGGTCGAGGTCGCTCTTCAAAATCTGCACCAGACTTTATATTTCATCAAGTTTGAGCGAACGAAGACCGAAAATCTTAATAAGAGATTTCAAAGATTTCCGGGAGCATTCATGAGTTCGACAAATAGGATGTCTACACTTATCGCCCTCGCCGTTTGTTGCTTGTCATTGGCTTGCCAGCCAAAAGCGGCAGAACAAACGACAACGGAAACAACAACCACGACGACCACCACCACGACAACAATTCCGCCAGTGGCTTCTCGCTACCTCTACGTGGCAAGTGGCACATGTCAGGCCTCTTCGGGTGTGACGACTTTCACAGCGACCACATCTTCCAATCTTGTTTTCCGAGTGAATCTGTCAACCGGCATGCGTGATTCCATTATCGCCGATTATAATGCCTCACCTGCTTCTGCCGGTGACACTCCAGTCGGAGTTGTTGATTGGGATACAGATCATCTCGCCGTCCTCGTCGGCAACGGTACTTCAGGGCGACTTGAAGTCGTTCCTAAAAATGCTTCCGCTCGAGCAAACTTCGGTTTGACTCCGGGACCTGCAACGATTTTCTCGGCCATTCCAAGATTTATGTCGAAGACGAACGATGGCGGACTGTTCACAATTCGCAGTGGTGCAATCGATAAAATCAGCTCGTCTGGAATTCGTCTCTCGGGTCCTTCCGCTTCCGTGAACTATGTGATGAACAACTTGGGCGCGACTTGCGGAACAACCAACACTCTGTATTCTTTCGCTCTTCATACGGGATCCGCCAACAATCGCATTATTGCGGGCCACGCCGTCGCCGCTCAGAACCGATTGATCAGCATGCCAGCGGTCGGTGCGAGCAGTGCGACCCAGTGTATTGCTGCGCAAGCAGCTCCTGGAGCCGGCACCTCGTGGCCATTGGCGGCTGTCTACGACAGTGTGAATTCGAAACTGATTGTGGCGTGGGGAAACAGCGCCACCACAGCCAACACGAATATGATCATTTCATACGACTACAATGACTCGACCGGAGCCATCGGCACCGCGAACACATTGTACGATATCAGCACAGGCACTTATCCATACACTCTGTTCAATGTCTCGGCGATGACATTGGATCCAACGACCAACACGATCTACATGGCCACCGCGATTTCAACCGCGACAACTGTGGTGAACTATGCGATCGAAAAATTCACTTACGACGCCAGCAAAATCGGTGTCAGCAACGCCGCTGTCCTGACCCGAGTGGGCTCGGTGCCATTCTATAGTTATGGAGTGGATACCAAGTGCATCGCAGGGATGACGATCGCTTACTGATCGTGATCTGCAATTTTTAAAAGTGTGTGGACTGTCTTCTTGAGCTTTTCGATTTCGAAAGGCTTTTTGATAAAATCATTGGCGCCGATTTCAAACGCTCGCTTGATATCTTCATCGCTGGTTTTACCAGAAACAAAGATCAGCGGAATCTTCTTCAGCTCTTTGTGCTCTTTCAGCATTTGAGCCAGCTCAAAACCGTTCAACCAAGGCAGTCCGATATCCAGCAAAATCAAATCAGGTGAGATATCTTCCAAGGCAACAGAAAGCTCGGTGCCATCGGCCGCGAGCCGCACGACAAACCCGTCCATTTCGAAAATCTTTTTCAAAGCTGCACGCATGGTCTCGTCATCTTCGATGACCAGAATGGTTTTGGCTTCGACTTTCTTTTTGAGATCCCGGAAGTTTTGCAGTTCAACGACTTCACCGCTGGCCATTCGTGATTTGGCCAGCTTTTCGATTTTCGCGATCAGATCCGAAGCATTGATTTTTTTCTTTGCCATTCTTTTTGAACTGCCCCTGGCGATAGCCGATTATGCGTTTTGGCCCTCAAGCCATCTTTCCGCATCAATCGCTGCCATGCAACCAGTTCCCGCAGCCGTGATCGCTTGACGGTAAACATGGTCCTGAACATCCCCGGCCGCGAACACACCCTCGACGTTGGTGTAGCTCGAACCAGGCTTGGTTTTGATATATCCGGTTTCGTTCAAGTGGATAAATTCTTTGAATAGATCGGTTGTCGGTTTGTGCCCGATCGCAAGGAACAGACCCTGCAGTTTCTTTTCCTGAGTCACGCCGGTCACCAAATTTTTCATCACAACACCGGTCATCGATTTGTCATCGCCCAGAACTTCTTCGACTTCTGTGTTCCAGATCACTTCGATCTTTGGATTCTTCATCGTTCGTTCCGCCATGATCTTGGAAGCACGGAAACTGTCGCGACGATGAATGACATAGACCTTCGATGCAAATCGAGTCAGGAAGTTCGCTTCTTCCATCGCCGTGTCACCGCCACCGATCACACCGACTTCAACATTCTTAAAGAAAGCGCCGTCGCAGGTCGCACAAGCCGAGACACCGCGGTTCATATATTTTTTCTCGGACGCCAGTCCCAGCCATTTCGCTGAAGCACCGGTTGTGATGATCACACTTTGTGCTTGGTAAAGATCTTTTCCAACCCACACTTTGAAAGGGCGCTGAGAAAAATCCACCTTCGTCACATTACGGGTCAGAAATCGTGTTCCGAATTTTTCCGCTTGCTGGCGCATGACTGAAATCAGTTCAGGACCAGTTACGCCTTTAGCAAAGCCCGGATAGTTTTCAACGTCGGTCGTGATCATCAACTGACCGCCGGCTTCTTCGCCTTCGATCATCAGAGGTTTCAAGTTCGCACGAGCCGTGTAAACAGCCGCTGTCAGGCCGGCGGGGCCCGAACCAATAATCAATACTTTTTCAATATTCGTGTTTGTCGCTTCAGAATTTGTCATGGGGAAGACTGTAGAACAAAGAGCTTGTTCACGTCATCTGCATTGTGAATCCAGGCCCAGAGCATCTCTGCCGTCGCTGTAGGCTAAATCGCCATTTCATCGCGTTGACGCGGCCAATCACCAGTATCCGGCATCGACTTCGACATCGTCCAGAACAAATGTTTGGCAGCTGATGCGCTGATGGGCCTTCAGTTGGAACTTTTCTTTCAGGAATTTTTCTGTGTCGTTCGGTGCTGACAGATTTTTCTCGCCAACTGTGATGGTCAGCCGGCACTTGGCACAGACGCCATCGCCGTTACAGCTCGAGGCCACAGGAACTTCCGCCCCCAGCAAGGATTTCATCAAATTCGCACCCGGGATCACCTGAATCGCAGGCCGATGCTTTTTCGCAAATGAAATCCAAGGCATCGATTACAGCCTTTGCAGACGAACGAAATTGATCTCAATTCCCTGTCGCAAGAAAATGCTTTCAAACTGAGTGATGAAGTTTTCCTTCACCATTTCCGTCTGATGCAAATGAGTCGTCTCGAAAACGATTTTGTATTTCGATTCGCGAATCTGCTCCATCGCCCACAGATAGTATTCGCGGCTGTCGGTTTTGAAATTCAGGTAAGAACCCGGACGCTGCAGCTCGTACAGCCAATCCAAAACGCGCGCGTTCACAAAACGGTTCTTCGGTTTGCGCGGGCTGGTCCATGGATCTGGAAAGTGAATGTAGATATCGTTCAGCTCGCCAGGCTCAAACATCAGATCGATATTCATCGCATGATAACGGCAGATGCGCGCATTCGTCGCACCCTTGCGCAGGCAACCGCGGATACTTTGGATCAGCGGCTTGTATTTCAACTCAAGACCCACGATACAGCGGCTGGGATGATTCACGGCCCGGTGCTGGAAATGGGTTCCATTCCCCGTGCCGATTTCCAAATCCACCGGCGTTTGATCCGAAACTTTGAAAATGTCCGAGCGCCATTTGCCTTTGTTCAGTGGAGCGCGCTCTTCATTGAAAGAGTAATCGCGGAACTCGTTGTCCAATGCATCGGTATAATAGTTTGGAAATTTCAAATTGCGAGTCAGGTTGACCATCGGACGCTTGAATTCCGTGCTTGCAAACAAGTCGTGAATTTCAATTTCACCGCTATCATCAAAATTCGTTGGTTCAAAGTGTGTGGTTTCCATCGTCATCTCAGTTTTTTCCATCTGGCATCGGTCCTCGGATGAGAGTTGCAACAGTCAGTTCTTTTTGCGTTGTCAAAGGGTGGCGGCGAATCGGACAGTTCTCCACCGCACAGTGGGCACAGTACTTCCGCTCGCAAGGATCGATATGGAATGCGATCTCGCCGTCAAACGGATAAGTCGCAACCACGCTGTGCTCGAAATCTTCGGCCAGCTGATGAGTCTGAGCCACGTCCCAAAATTCGGGAACGACCAGGTGTCCATCGACATGGTGAAAATGGCCCGAGCGGATCACTTTCAAATTGTGAATGTCAATCACCCAAGGCTGTCGGTGCTTTTGAAATGCAGCCGCCAGCTCGTTCAAACTTTGAGGCTCGATCTCGTCCATCAAAGCACCCGCAGATTTGCGCACAATTTTGTAGCCTGAATGGCCCAACTGTCCCGCCACCAAAAGCGCGACCAAAGGATCGATCCAGGGAATCTGTGTGAAGTGCACAACCGTCAGGCCGATGATAACACCTGCTGTGGTCCAAACATCGGACATCACGTGCTCGCCACTGGCGGCCAGTGCTTCGGATTTGTGTTTTCGTCCAACCGATCGCAAGTGATAACCCAGTCCGATATTCATCACGCCTGCGATCATCATAATGCCGGCACCGACATCCAACTGATGCAGATTTTCACCGCGAGCCAACGCACGAACCGCTTCGGCTGAAATCATCACTGAGGCGAAAGCGATCAAACCGCCTTCGAAAGCGGCGGAAAAGTATTCCAGTTTTCCATGTCCATAGGGATGGTCTTCATCGGCTGGCTCGGCCACAGCCCTCATGACGAAAACGGCGACAACCGCTGCAATCACGTTGACGATACTCTCCACCGCATCCGACAAGACTGCTGTCGAGTGGGTCATCTGGTAAGCCCCGAATTTGATCACCATGATGATGGTGCTCACAATCAAGGAAATCCAAGAAGATCGGATGGTTGCCCGGTCTCGGGCGGTCAAAGTTTCAGACATCTGAGGGCAGTTTTAAAGGCAGTTCCAAGGGCGAGCAAGTCCAAATTCACACTCTGAAGAGAAGACTTAGTTTCTTGTTGAAAGTCTGAAAATCAGCCGACAGCTTTTTTCTTGTAAGGAATCGTTTCCACTTCGTCGATTTTTTGAATTTCGACTGATTTCACACAGTTGCGGCCGCTTCGCTTGGCTTCGTAAAGCGCATGGTCAGCCGTTCGGACCAACCCGCGGGCATCCGTTTGATTATCCCCGCTTGGCGTGATGGCAAAACCAACACTGCAAGTGAGCTGAATTTCATCTTTACCGCTTTTAAAAGTGTGTGAACCGATGGTCGTGCGCAGGCGCTCGCAAAATTTCGCCGCACCTTCGGCATTGGTTTCCGTCAAGATCATCAAAAACTCGTCACCACCATAACGAGCACCCAAATCGATATTTCGGATGCTGCGACGGATGACGGCGCCTACTTCGGAAAGAACAAAGCTTCCGAACAGGTGATCGTGTCCATCGTTGACGGTTTTGAAATAGTCCATGTCCATCATAACCACACAGACCTGACGGCCGAAACGACGGGCGCGCTGAATTTCCGATTCCAGGCGCTGATACACCGATCGCATATTGTAAAGACCCGTGAGATCGTCGGTATCGACCAGCTCTTTCAAGCGGTCGTTGGCACTTCGCAACTGATCATTCAGATCTTTAATTCGCAGCTGGGTGCGGACTCGCGCCAACAGCTCAAGCGGATCGAAAGGTTTTGGAATGTAATCGTCACCACCGGAATCTAAACCTTCGATCACGTGTTCAGTGCTGGTATTTCCCGAGATAAACATAACCGACACATACTGCTCACGCTGACGAAGATCCTTCAGCGTTTCAATGCCGTTCATGCCCGGCATATTCACATCCAGCAAAATCAAATCCGGATTCCAGCGTTGGATCAGATCAAGGCCTTCAGGCCCCGAGATGGCGGTCTGTACTTGGTAACCGTCCCAGCGAAGCGCTTCCGCAATGATCGACAGACTATCCGGATCGTCATCAACGATCAGAATACGTCGGTCCTTTGGATCAACTTTGCGGAGCTCTAACTTCATTCCTAAAGAATATCTAAAAACAGCGCCCGGATCGAGACGGCCAGGCGCGATTCCGGACTTTGGACAACCGCAACTCGACCCAAGCACGGCGGGATTCTTTGGACCACAGACCGGGACATCACAATAGACGAAATCGACTGTAGGGCCAGTTCC